>WFUK01000145.1 GCA_015485015.1 Paracoccaceae bacterium
AATCAGGAACGTTGAAAGTGTGCAATACTCAAATAAATTTTGGTATTGCACGCCCTCAGATTCGCATGATTCGCAATTGCAGGGTGGAGTTTCCTAGCCCCTTACCCCTTTTTCAGCACCCGCCGCCCGAGCAGTTCGGCGATTTGCACCGCATTCAGGGCTGCACCTTTGCGCAGGTTATCCGACACGCACCACAAGTTCAGGCCGTTTTCAATCGTGGTATCCTGGCGAATGCGGCTGATGAAGGTGGCGTATTCGCCGACGCATTCCACGGGGGTGGTATAGCCGCCATTCTCACGCTTATCGACCACCAGAATCCCCGGAGCCTCGCGGAGGATATCGCGGGCTTCGTCCTCGTCGAGGAAATCCTCAAACTCGATATTCACCGCTTCGGAATGGCCCACAAATACCGGCACCCGCACACAGGTTGCCGTTACCTTGATCGCTGGATCGACGATCTTTTTGGTCTCGGCGACCATTTTCCATTCTTCTTTTGTATCGCCACTATCCATAAATACATCGATATGCGGGATCACATTAAAGGCGATCTGCTTGGTGAAAATCTTGGCCTCGCGCTCCTGTCCCGGCACATACATGCCCTTGGTTTGCATCCATAATTCGTCCATCGCCTCTTTGCCGCCACCCGAAACCGATTGATAGGTGGAAACCACCACGCGCTTGATGGTGGCGCGGTCATGCAGGGGCTTCAGCGCCACTACCATTTGCGCGGTCGAGCAATTGGGGTTGGCGATGATGTTTTTGTTTTTATACATCTCGATATCGTCGGGGTTTACCTCCGGCACGATCAGCGGGATATCGGGGTGATAGCGGTAAAGCGAGGAATTATCGATCACCACACAGCCCGCCTTGGCCGCGATTGGCGCATATTTGGCGGTGGCCTCGGAGCCGATGGCAAACAGCGCCATATCCCAGCCGGTGAAATCAAAGGTATCGAGATCGTCTGTCTTGAGCGTGCGCTCGCCAAATGAAACTTCGGTGCCAAGCGAGCGACGGCTGGCCAGCACGGCAATTTCGTCGATCGGGAATTCCCGCTCGTCCAGAATATTCAGCATTTCGTGGCCCACATTTCCGGTGGCCCCCACAACAACGATTCGGTAACCCATGTGATTTCTCCAAATTTAGGGGTTAAGCAAAGGGTGCATAGCGCTTTGAGGGCCGGATTAAAAGCCGGATATCCTGCGCGATTGTAGCACAGTGGAGCTAGGTGCCGCAAAAAGTTGCCAAAACCCGCTCATCCTCGCTGGGCGGGGCTTCGAATTTGGCGTCTTCGGGCTGTTCGGTGAACGGGGCGCTTAGCACCGCGTGCAGCTTTTCAAACGGGGCAAAATCGCCCTGCTCGGCGGCTTTGAGCACGGCTTCCACTCGATGATTGCGCGGGATAAACACCGGATTTACCGCTTTCATATCGGCGTTGGGCAGGCTTCGTTTTAGCCACTCCCTATGCCATGTTTTGGCGGTGGTTGGCGCCTCGAACAGGTCGCTAATATCTTGCCCATAAGCCAGCCGCCGGAAAAACAGGGTGAAATCTACACCCTCATCGGCCATCATTTTCAGGGTGGCAAGGATGAAATCTGTATCGGGTTTGGCCAGCCCGAGCTTGGCGGTGAAAATGCGGGTGAATTCGGCGGCGTAAAGATCATCAAAACGGTGCAAAGCGGCCTCTAGCTGGTCGATCTCGCCCACCAGCGGCACTAAGGTTTGCGCCAGTTGCGCAAGGTTCCACTGCGCGATTTTTGGTTGATTCCCATAGGCATAGCGGGCTTTTCGATCGATCGAGCTAAACACGGTTTCTGGGTGGTAGCTATCCATAAAGGCGCAGGGGCCGTAATCGATGGTTTCGCCGGCAATGGAGCAATTATCGGTGTTCATCACCCCGTGGATAAAGCCCAGCCCCATCCATTTTGCCACCAGCCTGGCTTGTGCTGCCACCACCGCATCCAGAAATTCCAGCGGGGTTTTGGCCTCGGGATAATGGCGGGCGCGGGCGTATTCCACAAGCGTTTCCAGCGCGGTTTTATCCTGCCTTGCATAGTGAAACTGAAAGCTGCCGACGCGCAGATGGCTTTGGGCAACGCGGGTCAGCACCGCGCCCGGCAGCGGGGTTTCGCGCTGCACCGGCTCTCCGGTGGTGATCGCGGCCAGTGCGCGGGTGGTGGGCACGCCCAGCGCATGCATGGCCTCGCTCACCAGATATTCCCGCAATACCGGGCCAATGGCGGCCCGCCCGTCTCCGCCACGGGAAAAATACGTCCGCCCCGCGCCCTTGAGCTGGATATCGCGGCGGATGCCGTCCGGGCCAACCACCTCACCCAAAAGCACCGCGCGGCCATCGCCTAGCTGAGGCACGAAATTGCCAAATTGATGCCCCGCATAGGCCGCCGCCAGTGGTGCTGCCTTCGCAGGCACCGCATTGCCCGCCAGCACCTCTAGCGGAAAATCGCCTTCATCCACCCCGATTTCGCGCGCCAGATCATGGTTAAACCGCACCAGCCCCGGGGCAGATACCGGCACCGGATCTTGCCGCATATAGAATGATTTCGGCAGGTTAACAAAGCTGTTATCAAAGGGTGTCGGCACTTGAAGCCTCGTGGTTTTGGGCGCAGGATTGCGGCAGGAGGCTCCTATGAAAGCATTAATAGCCCTGATTGCAACCCTCGCGGCCGGTGCGGCCCTTGCGAGCGATGTCGAAATCGTCGAGGTGCAGGCCAGTCAAAGCGGCAATACGTGGCGGTTTGATGTGGCCTTGCGCCACGCCGATACCGGCTGGGATCATTACGCCGATGGCTGGGAGGTGCTTGCGCCCGATGGCAGCAGCCTTGGTATGCGGGTATTGGTGCATCCGCATGTGGACGAGCAGCCCTTTACCCGCTCGCTAAGCGGTGTGGAAATTCCCGAAGGCCTGACCCGTGTTATCATCCGCGCCCGCGATAATATCGATGGCTGGACGGCAAAAACCTACAGTTTCGACCTACCGTAGGGTAGGGTTTTACCCCACCAATAGAAATGGCCGCCGGATCTCTCCGCGGCCACCCCAAGCTTGTGATCGGCGCTATGCCTTAGTCGTTTTCGGCTTAATGGAATCGCAATTCACTGTCTTTCGCTGCGCTCAAACGCGAATTACGAAATCTGTCCAAACGGCCCTAAAACGCCTTAGTCGTTCAGCGACAGGTCCGAAGCGGCTTCGCGGCCATTGCGGCCTTCTTCCAGTTCGTATGTCACTTTTTGGTTGTCTTGCAGGCCTTGCAAGCCCGCGCGCTCAACAGCCGAAATGTGAACAAACACATCTTTGCCGCCATCGTCCGGGGCGATGAAGCCATAACCTTTGGTTCCGTTAAACCATTTGACGGTGCCAGTTGCCATCCGCCTTCTCCTTAAATTGTGTGCCACCCGCATTGTGCAGTGGCTCTTGGTGCAGAAATTGGTCTTCAATTATGTTCGGGCAGTCTGCATTAAGGCGTCAGCGGAACTGTGAAAGACTTTTACTCACGGCTCTTTTCTCCCCCATGTCGGGAAAAAAATCAAGGTTTTTGCGGTAAATACCGACCATATTGTGAATAATCAGGTCAAAATCCTTGCGAATTTCAGCTATTCGTCAGGTTGGAAAGCTAAAATAAAACGAATCATCGGGAATTGAATATGTATATCTACGGGTTGAAAAATTGTGATATCGTGCGCAAGGCGCGCAAGGCTTTACCGCAAGCCACCATGCATGATGTGCGCGATTCCCCGCTGGACCGCACAACGCTGGAGCGGTTTTTGCAAGCCTTTCCGGATAGATTGGTAAACAAGCGCTCGACCGCGTGGCGCAAGCTGAGCGAGGCCGAGCGGGCGGGTGATCCGATTGCCCTGCTTCAGGCCCACCCCGCCTTGATGAAACGCCCGCTGATTGCGGCGGGCGAGTCTCTTTATCTTGGCTGGACGCCGGAAAACCAGGCGGCGCTTATAGCGGGCGAAGCTGACAGGTGAAATGCCGCATAAGGCGCGGTTCTTTTACCACTTTCAGCCCCTTCAGGCTGTCCTTTTCCGCCTGAAGCTGTTCAAACGCCTCGATCATATAATCCGCGTGGGATTGGGTATAGGTCCGGCGCGGAATGGCGAGGCGCACCAGCTCCATCGCGGCGGGCTTTTCAGAGCCATCGGGCTGGCGGCCAAACATAAGCGAGCCGATCTCCACGCCTCTGATCCCCCCGATTTCATATAGCCGATTGGCCAGCGCCTGCGCGGGATATGCCAGCGGATCAATATGGGGCAGCCATGCCCTTGCATCGACAAACACCGCGTGGCCGCCCGCAGGCTTGACCACCGGCACCCCCATCGCATCCAGCCGATCAATGATATATTGATTGGTGCCAATGCGATAGCGCAGGTAATCCTCGTCCACAATCTCGGTCAGCCCTTGGGCGATCGCGTCCAGATCCCGCCCCGCAAGGCCGCCATAGGTCACGAATCCTTCGGTCTGGATCAGCCGCACGCGGGCATCATCCGCCAGCTCGTCATCATTCAGCGCCAGCCAGCCGCCGATATTGCCAAAGGCGTCTTTTTTGGCAGACATCGTCATGCCATCGGCCACGGCAAAACAATCGCGCACGATATCGGTGATCGAGCGCTCGCCCTGCCCCGCCTCGCGCTGCTTGATGAACCATGCGTTTTCGGCAAAGCGGCAGCCATCGATGATAAACGGCCTCCCATGCGCCTTGGCCAGCGCCGCCACCGCGCGGATGTTCTCCAGGCTTACGGGCTGTCCACCGCCGGCATTATTGGTGATGGTGTGCATAACGCAGGGCACGCTATCCCCATGCTCGATCAAGAAGGTCTCCAGCTTTTCAAGGTCCATATTGCCCTTGAAAGGATGCAGGGACTGGCTGTCTTTGCCCTCGTCGATCACCAGATCAAAGGCCAGCGCGCCGCTGCCCTCGATATTGCCGCGCGTGGTATCAAAATGGGTGTTTGACGGGATGTTTTTGCCAACCCCGCCGAGAATGCTGAAAAGGATCGCTTCGGCGGCGCGGCCTTGGTGGGTGGGAAGGATATGCTTGAACGGCATCAGGTTTTGCACAGCCGCTTCAAAGCGGTCAAACGAGGGTGAGCCGGCATAGCTTTCATCGCCACGCATCATGGCAGCCCATTGCGCTGCGCTCATAGCCCCTGTGCCGCTATCGGTGAGCAGATCGATCAGCACATCGTCTGATTTCAGGCCAAAAAGGTTATAATGCGCGGCTTTCAGCCTGGCTTCGCGCTCGGCTCGGGTGGTCAGGCGGATCGGTTCGACCGATTTAATGCGAAAGGGTTCGATGATGGTTTTCATCAGGGCTTCTCCAGTTTTGAGATGGCCCCGACGCCATGTGACAACCGATAACACAAACGGGGCCAGCGCTGCGGTTGCCGCATTATGCGAGCCGCGCTCAGCGCCCATTAGGTTGCGCATTCAAGTATCCATTTAGCGGGCGGGTCGTCAAGCCGTATTGCAATCGCCGTGCGCGGATTGATCTGGGCGTGGTCGAGTGCGGGCTGGCTAGCGGGGCTTGAGACTGGTGGTTACATAATTCACCGAAAGATCGCGCTCCGAAATCGACCAGCTCCAGAGGATCGGATTAAAGGCAAAACCTTTGCGGTCCACCGGCTCCAGCCCAGCGGTTTCGATCAGGGCGAAAAGCTCGTCGGGTGTGATGAATTTATCCCATTCATGGGTGCCAACGGGCAGCCAGCGCATCACCCGCTCGGCGCCGATAATGGCCACCATATAGCTTTTTGGATTGCGATTAATCGTAGAACAAATCATCAGCCCGCCGGGCTTGAGCAGGGCTTCGCAAGCCAGCAAAAACGCCTGCGGATCGGCCACATGCTCGATCACCTCCATATTCAGGATCACGTCAAATTGCTCGCCTTCATCCACCAGCGCCTCGGCCATGGTGTTACGATAATCGATCTCCAGCCCGGATTGTTCGGCATGGATTTGCGCCACAGGAATATTGCCCGCCGCCGCATCCGCCCCGACCACATCGGCACCGAGCCGCGCCATAGGCTCGCTCAAAAGCCCGCCGCCACAGCCGATATCCAGCAGGCGCAGCCCTTCAAAAGGCTTCAGGCTTTTGCGATCGCGGCCAAATTCGGCGGCGATCTGATCCACGATATATTCCAGCCGCGTCGGATTTAGCATGTGCAGGGGTTTGAATTTTCCGGTCGGGTCCCACCACTCCGAGGCCATGGCTTCGAATTTGGCGACCTCGCCCGCGTCGATGGTATTTCTGGATTCCGTTGCACTCATCTTCTCAACCTGCCATGTTGTAAAAAACTAACCGGATTGTGCCACTTAATGCCCGAACATACCAGCCCGCAACCCTATCGCACGCGCCTTTATCCGCACCGCGAGCCGTTTATGACCGAAACCATGGAAATGACCGATGGCCATCGGCTGTATATCGAGCAATCGGGCAATCCCAAGGGTATTCCGGTGGTGGTGCTGCATGGCGGGCCGGGGGGCGGGTGCAGCCCTTCGATGCGGCGATATTTTAATCCCGATCATTACCGCGCCATTCTTTTTGACCAGCGCGGCTGCGGGCGCTCTACCCCGTTCGCCAGCGTGGAAAACAATACCACATGGGATCTGGTGGCGGATATAGAGCGAATTCGCCAGCGCCTCGGCATTGAAAAATGGGTGGTTTTTGGCGGCTCTTGGGGGGCGACGCTGAGCCTGCTTTATGGCCAAGCCCACCCCGCGCGGGTGCGCGCCATGGTCTTGCGCGGGGTATTCACCCTGACAAAGCCGGAGCTGGATTGGTTTTATGGCGGCGGTGCGGGGAAATTCTGGCCCGAGGCCTGGGCGCCGTTTGTCGGCATTATTCCGCGCGCCGAGCAGCATGATTTGATCGCGGCCTATCATAAGCGGCTGTTTGGCGATGATCCCGAGGCGGCGGCGCAGGCCGCGCGGATCTGGACGGGCTGGGAGAATACGCTGGCGACATTGGTTTCGGATGGTAAAATCCGAGGCACCGGCGCGCGGCATGCCCAAGCCTTTGCCCGCATTGAAAACCACTATTTCAGCAATAAAGGCTGGCTGGAAACCGAAGACCAGATCGAAGAGAATATGGGAAAACTGGCGGATATTCGCGGCTATATCGTGCAGGGCCGCTATGACATGGTTTGCCCGCCGCATACCGCGATCAAGGTGCATAACGCATGGCCGAATTCCGATTTACGCATGGTTAATCTGGCGGGGCATGCGATGTCCGAAACCGGCATCGCCGCCGAGCTGGTAT
Source organism: Paracoccaceae bacterium (assembly GCA_015485015.1). Classification (GTDB taxonomy): domain Bacteria; phylum Pseudomonadota; class Alphaproteobacteria; order Rhodobacterales; family Rhodobacteraceae; genus UBA3077. Next base: position 7,278 of record WFUK01000145.1, read on the forward strand.
CGATTATGGATGAAATTGCCAAGGAAGATTGTGAACATGGCTAAGATTTTCAAATGGGGCCTGCGCGCGCTGCTTTTGGTGGCGCTCATTGTGGCTGGGGTCGCGATCTGGAAGCGCGATAGTATTACGCGGCTTTTGGCGGTGAATTCGCTATTTGATGAAAGCCGGATTGTGAATAATTTTTCCAATTTTGACGAGCTGTTTTTTAATACCCCGCTGGAATTACCCGCTGGTCAGCCCAGTGCCTTGCCCGCCAACCCTATGGAAATGCCCGATATTTCGGCATGGGTTGAGGAAAGGGCAGTAACGGGGCTGGTGGTGCTTAAAGACGGGGCGCTGGTGCATGAAAGCTATTATCTGGGCACAGCGGATACCGATTTGCGGATCTCGTGGTCGGTGGCGAAAAGCTTTCTTTCCGCCCTGATGGGCATCGTGCTGGAGGCAGGCGACATCGCCTCGATCGATGATCCGGTGACCAAATATGCGCCTTCGCTGACGGGCAGCGCCTATGACGGGGCCAGTATTCGCAACGTGCTGAATATGGCTTCGGGGGTGGAATTTGACGAGGATTACCTCGATTTCAACTCCGATATTAACAAAATGGGGCGGGTGCTGGCGCTGGGCGGCTCGATGGATGAATTTGCCGCCGGGCTGACCGGAAAAATCCGCGAGCCGGGGGTGGCATGGCAATATGTGTCGATCGACACCCATATTCTGGGCATGGTTATTCGCGGGGCCACGGGGCGCAGCATTCCTGATTTGATGGTGGAAAAACTGCTGGCACCGCTCGGGCTGGAGGCCGACCCCTATTATGTGACGGACGGTTCCGGCGTGGCTTTTGTGCTGGGCGGCTTGAATTTGCGCACGCGGGATTACGCCCGCCTCGGGCAGTTGTTTTTGCAAAATGGCAGGTGGAATGGCGAACAGCTGGTGCCGGAAAGCTGGGTGGCGGCCTCGACCGTTTCTTCTGCGCCGGGCCTGCCGGACGATGTGGGATATGGCTTTCAGTGGTGGATGCCGACCGATCTGGACGAGGGCGAGTATTTTGCCCGTGGGGTCTATGGGCAATATATTTATATCAGCCCGCGCAGCAATGTGGTGATCGCGCTGAATTCCGCGGATCGGGGCTTTTCTGAGACCGGAACCAATGCGCAAAACATCCGGATGTTTCGCAAAATTGCCGCGCAGGTGAGCGCGGCTGAATAGGCTGCATCTGCGCGAAAGACCCCCTGATTTCGGCTTTCCGAATCCCTTTGAGAGGGCGGTCGAATCTTGGCAAAAATTATGGCACAAGCGCGGATCTTATCGGATTGATATTTGCCAGAAATACACTGTTAATTAGAGAATTCGGCAGTAAAACACAAAAAATTTGTGTTATTATTATAGCTCGAAACGTAGGCTAAATACCTGTATTTTATAGAATAAAATAGATCCAAAACCCTATATATCAATACCAAATTGCATATATACAGATATTTACAGTAGTTATTTTGAAAGTTTCATTTATAGTTGCCACATGTTCAGAGCGATAAAAAAACTATTCTTCACTGCGCCGGTTATATTCATAACCGGTGCTGCGCCAGCCCTTGCAGACGGTCATGCCGCCGAGGGTGAGCAGCTGTATCGAACCCTTAGATGTGCGGGATGCCATGCGGTGGGACCGGATGCCAAAAACCGGGTCGGGCCACAGCTAAACGAAATTGTCGGTCGCGCTGCGGGCAGCGTCGAGGGCTTCCGATATTCACGGGCAATGGCGGCACTGGCAGAAGAAGGGCTGGTTTGGGATGACGAGAATTTGCGCGCCTTCCTGACCGCCCCGTCCGAGTTTTTGCCGCGCACACGGATGGGCTATCGCGGGGTGCGCAAAGAGGAAGATTTGAACGAACTTTTGATCTATCTCGCCACCCTGACACCGGAAACCAACCTTGGCATCGCCCATATCGAACCGGGTGATCCTGAAGTGGCGGCGGAAATCCTCGCGATCGAGGGCAATGTGGAATACGGGCAATACCTGTCCTCTACCTGCGTGACCTGCCATCAGGCCAGCGGTGATAGCACTGGCATACCTCCGATTATCAATTGGCCGGCAGATGCTTTTGTGACGGCACTGCACGCTTATAAAAGCAAAGCCAGAGACAATGAGGTGATGCAGCAGATCACCAGCACGCTTAGCAATGACGAGATAGCTGCCTTGGCGGCTTATTACGAGAGTATTCAAGAATAACCAATCATACATCAACGGGAGAGATGAGATGAAACTAGACAGACGAGGATTTTTGGGCGTAGGCGCGGCAGCTGCCGCAACGATGAGCGCCCCGATGGTAATGGGCGCGGCCCATGGCAAGCCACGGGTTGTGGTTGTTGGGGGTGGCGCTGGCGGCGCAACCGCCGCGCGCTATATCGCCAAGGATAGCGGCGGCGCGATCGATGTAACTCTGATCGAGCCAACCCGCACCTATTATACCTGCTTCTTTTCCAACCTGTATTTGGGCGGTTTCCGCGATATGTCCAGCATTGGACACACCTATGGGGCCATGGCTTCGCAAGGGGTGAATGTGGTGCATGATTGGGCCATCGGCGTGGATCGCGATGCCAAAACCGTTGCGCTTGCGGGCGGTGGTTCGGTGCCTTATGACAAGCTGATCTTGTCTCCGGGGATTGATTTCCGCGATGGCGCGGTGCAGGGCTGGGATACCAGCAGCCAGAACGCCATGCCGCACGCCTATAAAGCCGGTTCGCAAACCGAGCTTTTGAAATCCCAGATCGAAGCGATGCCGCAAGGCGGGACCTTTGCCATGGTGGCTCCACCAAACCCTTTCCGCTGCCCTCCTGGGCCATATGAGCGGGTGTCCATGGTGGCGCATTATCTGAAAATCAACAACCCTACGGCGAAGATTCTGATCTTTGATCCCAAGGCCGGCTTTTCCAAGCAAAAGCTGTTTCAAGACGGTTGGTCGCGCCATTATAGCGGCATGATCGAGTGGATCAGCCCTGATTTTGGTGGCGCTGTGGATGAAGTGCGCCCCGGCAGCATGGAAGTGGTTGCGGATGGCGAAGTGGTGAAAGTGGATGTGTGTAATGTCATTCCAGCCATGAAAGCCGGTCGTATTGCCGATCTTGCAGGCGTGACCAATGATGCAGGCTGGGCACCGGTTAATCCGCATAACATGGCCACTCGCGCAGATGAAAATATCTATGTGCTGGGCGATAGCTCGCAGCAGGGCGATATGCCGAAATCCGGTTTCTCGGCCAATAGCCAAGCCAAGGTATGCGCCAATGCGGTGCGCGGCGAGCTAACGGGGTCTACGGTATTTCCGGCACGGTTTGCCAATACCTGCTGGTCTTTGATCGAAACCAATGACGGGGTGAAAGTGGGGGCGTCTTACGAGGCGACCGACGAAAAAATCGCCAAAACCTCCGGCTTTATTTCGCAAGTAGAAGATGACGCAGCCACCCGCGCAGCCACTTACGAAGAGAGCGTTGGCTGGTATGACGGGATCACCGCCGACATGTTTGGCACCTAAGATCACCCTTCAATAAATTTGAAAAGGCGCGTGTTTTGCCCGCGCCTTTTTGGTTGGCAAAGTGGTTCTGCCGCAAAGATCACCCTTGGCCGCCATTATCCGGCAGGAACTGCAAATTGCACAAAGCCTCTATCGCCTGACTTGCGACAGAAACAAACAGATTCACCTAATTTGCCGGATCTATCTGCGCAGGCCGCCCGGCGAGGCCAAGCGCGGCAATCGCGGGCGGGGTGCGGGAAATCACTGCGCCAGCTCTAATCACCACAAGGCGGGTGGCGCGTAGGCGAATGGCTTCGATCGGGTCTTTGGCGTGCAGCAGCACCATATTGGCCTTGCAGCCTTTGGCCAGCCCATAGCCCTCCAGCCCCATGATTTTGGCTGAATTTGTGGTGACAGCCTCAAAGCACCACGCCATATCGGCGCGGCTGGAAAGCTGGCCCACATGCAGACCCATATGCGCTACATCCAGCATGTCGGCCTTGCCCAGAGAATACCACGGGTCCATCATGCAATCAGAGCCAAAGCCGATGGTCAGCCCTGCCGCCTTCAGCTCCGGCACCCGCGTTTGGCCGCGCCGCTTGGGGTAGCTATCATGGCGGGCTTGCAGCATGATGTTGATCAGCGGGTTCGGGATAACCCGCAGCTCGGCCTCGGCCATCAGCGGGATTAGCTTGGAAACGTAGTAATTGTCCATCGAGTGCATCGAGGTCAGGTGAGAGCCAGCAACGCGGCCCTGCATGCCAAGGCGGGTGGTCTCGTAAGCCAGCGTTTCCACATGGCGGGAATGGGGGTCGTCGCTTTCATCGCAATGCATATCCACCCGCAAGCCGCGCTCGGCAGCCAGCTCGCAAAGGTAAGTAACAGAGGCCGCGCCCTCGGCCATTGTGCGCTCAAAATGCGGGATGCCGCCGACCACATCCACCCCCATATCCAGCGCGCGGATCAGGTTTTTCTGCGCCGTCGGGTCTCGAAACACGCCATCTTGCGGAAAGGCGACGAGCTGCAAATCAAGGTAGGGCGCTACCTGTTTGCGAACCTCTAAAAGCGCCGTAACACCCGTTAGCGCATCATCGCAGATGTCCACATGGCTGCGAATGGCCCCGATCCCCATGCTGACTGCCAAATCACAATAACGCAGGGCGCGCGCCATGATATCATCGACCGATTGCACAGGCTTCAGCTCGCCCCAAAGCGCGATGCCTTCCAGCAAGGTGCCGGAAACATTCATGCGTGGGGTGCCCAATGATAGCGTGGCATCCATATGGAGATGCGGGTCGATAAAGGGCGGGGAAACGAGCTGCCCTGCCGCGTCAATCACCTGTTTTGCATCGGCGGTGATATTGCGCTCCACCGCCGTAATCAGGCCATCGGTGCAGGCAATATCAACCCCCGTTTGGCCATCGGGCAGGGTGGCATTTTTAAGTAGCAGATCAAGGGTCATTAGCGCTGTCCTTTAAACCATGGCTTCAGTAAGGCCCGTGGATATTCAGCGCGCCGTGCCACAATAACAAGGGCAATAATGGACAACACATAAGGGGCCATCAGGAACACTTGTGAGGGAATAAACGCGCCGACCTGGGTTTGCAGCCGCACCTGAAAGGCATCAAACGCGCCAAATAGCAGCGCCCCCATCAGGGCTTTTCCGGGCCGCCATGACGCAAAAATAACCAAAGCAATGCTGATCCAGCCGCGCCCGTTAACCATGCCAAAGAAAAAGGAATCGAACGCCGACATGGTCAGGAACGCCCCGCCAAGCGCCATCAGCGCCGAGCCTGCCACCACCGCGCCAATGCGCAAGGCATATACCGAAAGCCCCTGCGCATCGGCTGCGTCAGGGTTATCTCCCACAGCCCGAATGGCCAGCCCCAGCGGCGTGCGGTTTAACACCCACCAGACCACGCCGACCATAAACAGCGCTAAAATCGTCATCGGGGTTTGCTGAAATAATACAGGGCCAATGAATGGCAGGTCTGACAAAACAGGAATATCCAATGGCTGAAACGGCTCGATGCGCGGCGGCGAAGACATTTGCGGCAGCGCCGTGCGATAGGCAAAATAGCTTACCGAGGTCGCCAGCATCGTCACCCCCAGCCCCGACACATGCTGTGAAAGGCCCAGCGGCACGGTTAATATCGCATGAATAAGGC
>WFUK01000146.1 GCA_015485015.1 Paracoccaceae bacterium
GGAGATGTGTATAAGAGACAGTGTCACAATGCCGGATTTTACATAGATCTTCCAGCTACAAGAGCCGGTGCAATTCACCCCGTGGGTGGAGCGCACGACCTTGTCATGGCGCCAGCGATTGCGATATACATCCTCCCAATCACGGTTTTCTCGGGTGGTTTCACCAAAGCCGTCGGAAAAGGTATCCAGCCGTTTTTGCTGGAAGAAATTCAAGCGGTCGAGCAGGTGGCTCATGGGGGTCTCTCCTCAGAATTCTTTTAGGGGGTGCGCCGGCTTTGAGGGCCGGCGCATAATTGGTTTATGGGTTTTTCACGTAAGCATTGGGCCGCAGATAAAACCACCAGTTGATGGCGATACATACCGCATAGAACACTGCAAAACCGTAAAGCGCATATTCGGGATTGCCGGCTTTCAGCTGCTCGCCAAACACTTTGGGGATGATGAAAGCGCCGTAGGCCGCGACCGCAGCAGTCCAACCCAAAGCCGGGCCAGCCTGTTCTTTGTTAAACACAACCGCGATGGTGCGGAAGGTGGAACCGTTGCCAATACCCGTTGCGGCAAACAAGATCAGGAACAGGATCATGAAAGGCACAAAATAGTCTTGCGGGGTGGCGGAGACATAGGCCTGCTGCACAAAATATGCCACACCAAGCGCTGAGCCAACCATAACGATAGACACGATCTGGGTCACTTTGGCACCGCCCATTTTATCGGCAATCATGCCGCCAATTGGCCGGATAAGCGCGCCGATGAATGGTCCCATCCAGGCATACATAAGCGCTGACGGTCCAAGGTCATTAACAGTATCATGGGTTAACACCCCGTCTACCATCAGGTGCTGGAAACCGAAAACCACTTTGATGGTCAGGCCAAAAGCCGCCGCATAGCCGATGAAGGAACCAAAGGTCATGGTGTAAATCACGGTCATGGCCCATGTGTGCTTGTTGCCGAAGATCTTGTATTGGTGCGAGAGGTTTTGCCCCACAGCACCGGGGATCAGCTTCAGCAGTAGCACGGTGGCGATAATCACCAATGGCAGCACGATCCATTTGGAAACGCCCAAGCCCGAGGTTGGCAGGCCACCCTCGACATTTGGCAGCAACAGCCACAGGCCGGAAGCTGCGGCGAAAAAGCCGATTAGCAGCATGCCGGTGATAATGCCAAACGCGCCGATGGGGTTGGGGATGTCGGGCGATACGTGCTTGTCACGGATGTTGTTCATGCCAAACCAGCCAAATACGGCCAGCGGGATCAGCAGCAGCAGCCAAACAAAACCGGCATTCTGGATGTAGGTTTCAGTGCCAGCCGGAATTTTACCGATCAGCGTGCCCGAGGTGTTTACCCAGGTGCGGCTTTGGCCACCAAACAAGCCAAATGTCATCACCAGCGGGATCACGATTTGCATCGTGGTTACGCCAAAGTTACCAAGGCCCGCATTCATCCCCAAGGCATAGCCCTGAATTTTCTTTGGGTAAAAGAAAGAGATGTTGGACATGGAGGAACTAAAGTTACCGCCGCCAATGCCCGATAGGAAGGCGAGGATCTGGAACTGCCAAAGGGGCGTATCCGGGTTGGAAAGCGCCAGCCCCGCGCCTACAGCCGGGATCATCAGCAGCGCGGTGGTAAACACAATGGTATTCCGCCCGCCCGCGATGCGGATGAAGAAGGTCGAGGGGATACGCAGCGTAGCCCCCGTGAGGCCCGCGATTGCGCCCAGAGTAAAGAGCTGTGATTTCTCGAAGGCAAAGCCGAGGTTGATCATTTGCACCGTGATGATGCCCCAATATAGCCAGACCGCAAAGCCGACCAATAGGCTGGGGATGGATATCCACAGGTTGCGCGTGGCGATGGACTTACCGGTCGAGGCCCAATAGCTCTCGTTCTCGATGTCCCAGTTTCTTAGATCTTTTCCCAAGGGTTCTCTCCTTATATGGGGTTGGGCGGGCCTTTAACGGCCCGTCATATTGTTAATTGTGTGGCACATCTGACAGGTGGGTGTTTTTCGTCAACTCGGGGTGGGCCTTGCGGTCCATGGCGCGAATGGCGAGGTGCATCCAGATCATGCTCACGGCGACGATGACAAACATCAGCATAAATACCACCGACCAGACATGGGTGAGGTCCAGCAAGATGCCGAAGGTGATGGGAAGGACAAAGCCGCCCAAGCCGCCGATCATGCCGACAAGCCCGCCAACCGCGCCCACATTTTGCGGGAAGTAAACCGGAATGTGCTTATAAACCGCCGCTTTACCGAGGCTCATAACAAAGCCGAGGATCACGGTGAGAAACACAAACACATAAAGCGGAATCCCGAAGCTGAACTCGATCAGGCGGGCGTTACCCTCTGCATCGGGAATACCTTGCACCACGTAGCTGGTGTTGGGGTAGCTCATGATAAACAACACAATCAGCGACACGCCGAAGGTGAGATACATCACAAAGCGCGCGCCCCATACGTCTGACATCCAGCCGCCAAGAGCGCGGAAGATCGAGCCGGGCAGGGAATACATGCCGGCAAATACGCCGGCAGAGGTGAGCGCCACGCCATATGCGCCCACATAGTAGCGAGGCAGGAAGGACGCGAAGGCCACAAAAGCGCCGAACACGAAGAAATAGTAGGTGGCGAAGCGCCAGACCTGGATGTCTTTCAGCGGCTCAAGCTGCTTGAGGGCCGACATAGGCTTTGCACCCGTGATCTTTTGCTTTTTGCGCACAGGGTCTTCTTTGGCGAAAATGTAAAATACAACCGCCATAACAACCAGAACCACCGCATAAACCCGCGCGGTGTCTTCCCAGCCAAGGGCTATCACAAGGAACGGGGCGGCGAAGTTGGTAACCGCCGCGCCGACGTTACCCGCGCCAAAGATGCCAAGCGCCGTGCCTTGCTTTTCAGCGGGGAACCAGCGGGACACATACGCAA
>WFUK01000147.1 GCA_015485015.1 Paracoccaceae bacterium
AAGACGACGTGTTCACCTCGATCCATATCGAGGAATTCGAGGTTGCGGCGCGCGATACCAAGCTTGGGCCAGAGGAAATCACCCGCGATATTCCGAATGTCGGCGAGGAAGCTTTGCGCAACCTCGACGAAGCGGGCATCGTTTATATTGGGGCCGAAGTTGGGCCTGCGGATATTCTTGTGGGTAAGATTACGCCGAAAGGTGAAAGCGCCATGACGCCGGAAGAGAAGCTCTTGCGGGCGATCTTTGGCGAGAAGGCATCGGACGTGCGCGACACATCCTTGCGCCTCAAGCCCGGTGATTTTGGCACGGTTGTGGATGTGCGGGTGTTTAACCGCCACGGCATTGATAAAGACGAGCGCGCGATCCAGATCGAGCGGGAAGAAGTGGAGCGCCTCTCGCGCGACCGCGACGACGAGATCACCATTCTGGAGCGCAACACCTATGGCCGCCTCAAGACCATGATCTTGGGTAAAAAGGCTGTAAAAGGCCCGAAAGGCGTGAAGGCCGGCTCGGAAATTACCGAAGAGCTGCTGGGCAGCCTGAGCAAAGGGCAATGGTGGCAGTTGGCCTTGTCGGAGGACGACGACGCGGCGCAGGTGGAAGCCCTGAACGCGCAGTTTGAAGCCAACAAGCGCACGATGAATGCCCGCTTTGAAGACAAGGTGGAAAAAGTCCGCCGTGGGGATGACCTGCCACCGGGCGCGATGAAGATCGTTAAGGTGTTTGTCGCCGTGAAGCGCAAGCTGCAACCGGGCGACAAAATGGCGGGCCGTCACGGCAACAAAGGGGTTATCTCCAAGGTTGTGCCGCAAGAGGACATGCCGTTCCTTGCGGATGGCACCTCGGTTGACGTGGTGCTAAACCCGCTGGGTGTGCCTTCGCGCATGAATGTGGGGCAAATCCTTGAAACCCATATGGGTTGGGCTGCGCATAACCTTGGTCGCTCGATTGAAAATGCTTTGGCGGAATACAAACGCTCGGGCGACATGACGCCGGTCACGGATGCTATGAAAATCGCTTATGGCGAAGATACATATGCCGAAGCGACTGCGGATATGGACGAGGATAATATCCTTGAAGCTGCCAGCAACGTAACGCGCGGCGTGCCGATTGCGACCCCTGTTTTTGACGGGGCCAAAGAGGCAGACGTGAATGATGCGCTGACGCGGGCGGGCTTGGATACCTCCGGTCAATCAATCGTGTTTGATGGCCGCACCGGCGAGCAATTCGCCCGTCCGGTTACGGTTGGCATGAAGTATATCCTCAAGCTGCATCACCTTGTGGACGAGAAAATCCACGCGCGTTCCACTGGCCCTTACAGCCTTGTCACCCAGCAGCCGCTTGGGGGTAAAGCCCAGTTTGGTGGTCAGCGCTTCGGGGAGATGGAAGTCTGGGCGCTGGAAGCTTATGGCGCCGCTTACACCTTGCAGGAAATGCTCACCGTCAAGTCGGATGATGTGGCAGGCCGGACCAAGGTTTATGAAAGCATCGTGAAGGGCGAGGACAATTTCGAGGCTGGTGTGCCAGAATCGTTTAATGTGCTTGTGAAGGAAATTCGGTCACTCGGTTTGAATATCGAGCTGCTGGATTCGGAGGCGGAGTAGGGGCGTTTTAGCCGCCCTTACCATTGGAAATAGATTGAGGATCATAAAATGAATCAAGAAATCACAAACCCGTTTAATCCGGTCCAGCCCGTCAAAACCTTTGACGAAATCAAAATCTCGCTCTCCTCGCCCGAGCGGATTTTGAGCTGGTCTTTTGGCGAAATTAAAAAGCCGGAAACCATCAATTACCGCACGTTCAAGCCCGAGCGCGACGGCCTTTTCTGCGCCCGCATCTTTGGCCCGATCAAGGATTATGAATGCCTGTGCGGCAAATACAAGCGCATGAAATATCGCGGCGTGACCTGCGAGAAATGTGGTGTGGAAGTGACGCTGCAAAAAGTGCGCCGCGAGCGCATGGGGCATATCGATCTGGCCGCCCCTGTGGCGCATATCTGGTTCCTCAAATCCCTGCCGTCGCGCATTGGCTTGATGCTGGATATGACCCTGCGCGACCTTGAGCGCATCTTGTATTTCGAGCAATATGTGGTGATCGAGCCGGGCCTGACCGACCTCACCCAGGGCCAGCTTCTGACCGAAGAAGAATTTCTGGATGCCGAAGATCAATTCGGCGCAGACGCCTTCACCGCAGGCATCGGCGCGGAAGCCATCCGCGAAATGCTGGCGGCGCTGGATCTGGATGCCGAAGCCGAGCAGCTGCGCGCTGATCTGGCCGAAGCCACTGGTGAGCTGAAGCCCAAGAAGATCATCAAACGCCTGAAGCTGGTGGAGAATTTCCGCGAAAGCGGTAATCGCCCCGAGTGGATGATCCTGACCGTGATCCCCGTGATTCCGCCCGAGCTGCGCCCCTTGGTGCCGCTTGATGGTGGCCGTTTTGCTACCTCGGATCTCAACGATCTTTACCGCCGCGTGATCAACCGGAATAACCGCCTCAAGCGGCTGATCGAGCTGCGCGCGCCCGATATTATCGTGCGTAATGAAAAGCGGATGTTGCAGGAATCCGTGGACGCGCTGTTTGACAATGGCCGCCGTGGCCGTGTGATTACCGGCGGCAACAAGCGCCCGCTGAAATCGCTTTCCGACATGCTTAAAGGTAAGCAGGGCCGCTTCCGGCAGAACCTCTTGGGTAAGCGGGTGGATTTCTCGGGTCGTTCGGTGATTGTGACCGGCCCCGAGCTGAAACTGCACCAATGTGGCCTGCCCAAGAAGATGGCGCTGGAGCTGTTCAAGCCGTTTATTTACTCGCGTCTGGAGGCCAAAGGCCTTTCCAGCACGGTAAAGCAAGCCAAAAAACTGGTGGAAAAAGAGCGCTCGGAAGTGTGGGATATCCTTGACGAGGTGATCCGCGAACACCCCGTAATGCTCAACCGTGCGCCCACGCTGCACCGTCTTGGCATTCAGGCGTTTGAGCCGGTTTTGATCGAGGGCAAAGCCATCCAGTTGCACCCGCTGGTTTGCTCGGCCTTTAACGCCGACTTTGACGGCGACCAAATGGCGGTCCATGTGCCGCTTTCGCTGGAAGCCCAGCTTGAGTGCCGCGTGCTTATGATGTCGACCAACAACGTGCTGTCGCCTTCCAACGGCGCACCGATCATTGTGCCGTCGCAGGATATGATTCTGGGCCTATATTATGTGACCCTGATGCGCAAAGGCATGAAGGGCGAGGGGATGATCTTCTCCAATATGGACGAGATCGACCACGCTTTGGAAACCGGTGCGGTGCATCTGCATGCCAAGATCGAGGCCCGCGTTGAGCAGATCGACGAAGAGGGCAATAGTTATATGGCGCGGTTTGAAACCACGCCGGGCCGTGTGCGCCTGGCGCAGCTTTTGCCGAAGAACCATAAAGCGCCGTTTAGCATCGTGAACCGTTTGCTTCGCAAGAAGGAAGTGGGCGAGGTGATTGACGTTGTTTACCGCCATTGCGGCCAGAAAGAGAGCGTGATCTTCTGTGACCAGATCATGACGCTCGGTTTCCGCGAAGCCTTCAAGGCCGGTATTTCCTTTGGCAAGGATGACATGCTGATCCCCGACAATAAATGGGAGATCGTGAATGGTGTGCGGGCCAAGGTTAAGGAATTCGAGCAGCAATATATGGACGGGCTTATCACCAAGCTCGAGAAATATAACAAAGCGGTGGATGTGTGGTCCAAATGCTCGGATGATGTGGCCGACGGCATGATGGGCGAGATTTCCAAGCTGCGCTTTGATGACGAGGGCAACGAGGAAGAGCCGAATTCGGTTTACATGATGGCCCATTCCGGCGCTCGTGGTTCGCCGGCGCAAATGAAACAGCTCGGCGGGATGCGCGGCTTGATGGCCAAGCCAAATGGCGACATCATCGAGACGCCGATTGTGTCTAACTTTAAGGAAGGCCTGACCGTGCTTGAGTATTTCAACTCGACCCACGGCGCGCGTAAGGGCCTTGCGGATACCGCGCTCAAAACCGCAAACTCCGGCTACCTCACCCGCCGCTTGGTGGATGTGGCGCAGGATTGTATTGTGCGCGAAGATGACTGCGGCACCGCGATCTCGATCAAGATCGCGGCTGCGGTAAATGACGGCACGGTTGTGTCTTCGCTTTCCGAGCGTATTTTGGGCCGTGTTGTGGCTGAAGATGTGCTGAAACCGGGCACAGACGAAGTGTTGGCGGCGCGCAATGTTTTGATCGACGAGAAGCTGGCGGACGAGATCGAAGCGGCGGCTGTGTTGTCTATTCAAGCACGCTCACCGCTTACCTGCGAAGCCGAAGACGGTATTTGTGCGCAGTGTTATGGTCGTGATCTGGCGCGGGGTTCCAAGGTGAACCCGGGCGAGGCTGTGGGCATTATCGCGGCGCAATCCATCGGTGAGCCGGGCACCCAGCTAACGATGCGGACCTTCCACATTGGCGGCATTGCCCAAGGTGGTTCGCAAACTTCGCAAGAGGCGATTGCCGACGGCAAGGTCGAGCTGCGCAAAGCCAGTGTGCTGAAAAATGCAGATGGCGAAAACGTGGTTATGGATCGTCATATGGAATTGGCGTTGCTCAATGAAAATGGTGTCGAGCTTTCCAACTATAAGCTTGGTTATGGCTCCAAGCTGATGGTCAAGGATGGCGCAACCGTGAAAACCGGCGATCGCCTGTTTGACTGGGATCCGTTCACCATGCCGATCATCACCGAAAAGCCGGGGATCGCCAAATTTGTTGATCTCACCGTGGGTATTGCGGTGCGAGACGAAACCGATGACGCCACTGGCCTGAGCCAGAAGGTGGTATCGGATTGGCGCGCCACGGCGAAGGGCGGCGATTTGAAGCCCGCGATCATCGTGATGGACCCTGCCACCGGCGAGCCGGTGCGCATGGAAAATGGCAACCCTGCGGTTTATAATATGTCGATCGACGCGGTGCTTGCCGTTGAAGATGGTCAGGAGATCGTTCCGGGCGATGTGCTGGCGCGGATCCCGCGCGAAGGCACCAAGGTGAAAGACATCACCGGTGGTCTGCCGCGTGTTGCCGAGCTGTTTGAGGCCCGCCGCCCGAAAGATCACGCGATTATCGCGGAAATCGACGGCCATGTGCGCTTTGGCAAGGACTACAAAAACAAGCGCCGCGTGGCGATTGAGCCGGTAGACGATACGCTGGAGACGGTGGAATACATGGTGCCAAAAGGCCGCCATATTCCGGTGCAGGAAGGCGATTTCATCCAGAAGGGCGAATACATCATGGACGGCAACCCTGCGCCGCATGACATTCTGCAAATCATGGGTGTGGAAGCTTTGGCCGAATATATGGTGGACGAAGTGCAGGATGTTTACCGTCTGCAAGGCGTGAAGATCAACGATAAGCATATCGAAGTGATCGTGCGCCAAATGCTGCAAAAATGGGAAGTATCCGATAGCGGCGGCACCATCCTGCTCAAAGGCGAGCAGGTGGATAAAGCCGAATTTATCGAGGCTTGTGAAAAAGCTGTGGCGCAGGGTTTTGCCCCGGCCAAGGGCGGACCTGTTTTACTCGGGATCACCAAAGCGTCGCTCTCGACCCGTTCGTTCATCTCGGCGGCTTCCTTCCAGGAAACCACCCGCGTTCTGACCGAAGCTTCGACCCAAGGCAAGCGCGACAAGCTGATCGGCCTGAAGGAAAACGTGATTGTCGGGCGCTTGATCCCAGCGGGCACGGGTGGGGCAACCCATGACCTGAAGCGCGTGGCGCAAACCCGCGACCAGGCGATCATCGAGCAGCGCCAGGCCGAGGCCGAGATTGTGGCCGAGCTTGAAAATCCTGCGGCTGAAGACCCGGCTGCGCCAACGGCGGAATAGGTGGCCTGAATATCAAGAAAAAGCCCGCCCCTCCGGCGGGCTTTTTTATGGGGGATAGATGGTAGATTTTACGCCGGATTGCAAAAACTGCGCTGCGCTTTGCTGCCTGGCGCTGGCCATCGACAAGGGCGAGGCTTTTTCATTTGATAAGCCTGCGGGCACCGCTTGTGCGCATTTATTGCCCAACCACCGCTGCAATATCCACGCCGAGCTAAGCGCGCGCGGCTGTGATGGCTGTGTGCAATATAGCTGTGAGGGGGCGGGGCAGCGGGTGGTGCATGAGCTGTTTTCCGGTCAAAGCTGGCAGGACGAACCGGCGCTGAAGCTGCCGATGATTGAAGCGTTTCACATCCTGCGGCTGGTGCATAAATATCTGGTGCTGCTGGATCTGGCAAAGGGGCTTGAGCTTGACGCGGCACAGGCAAGGGCGCGGCTTGAATTTCGGGCGCGGCTTGATCCGGCAGAAGGCTGGCAGCTCGAGAGCCTGCAAGCGTTTGCGCGGGCTGGCTTTGTCGGGGAAATTGAGGCATTCTTCAAGGGGCTAAAATCAACGGCGCAGAGCTGGCGCAATAGGCAGGAATAACGGGCATGGATATGGGCTATAGCGAGGCGGAGTTGCAAGAGCTGGTGCAAGTTGGCGGGTTGATTCGCTTTTCGGTGCCGGTCGAGGGCGGATTTCAGAAAAACCCGGAATCGCGGGAAGACAAGCTGGCCAAGCTATTTGCCCCTGCGCGGATGGAGCAGCGGTTTGCCTATTTCGAAAGCCTGTGCCTGAATGCGCTCAAGCGGCAGACCAACCCGGATTTCAGGGTGGCGATTGTGATTGGCGAGGATATGCCCGAGCCATATAAGCGCCGCTTGGAGGCGCTTTTGGCCGAACTTCCGCAAGCGCGGTTGATCGAAAAGCCGATCATGCCGCATCGGCGCATGGTGCAGGAAGCGTTTGAAGAGATATTTGATAAAAATACGCCGCTGCGATTCTGGTTTCGCTTTGATGATGATGATGCGCTGGCGACGGATTATATCGAGCAGGTCTGGAATAAAATTCCGCAGCTCTTAACGATCTATGGCGGGCTGGATCCGGTATGTCTGAGCTTTTCCCAAGGCTTGACGCTGATCGGGCCGGCTGACGAGCGCCGGATTGTGGTGGCGCATGAGCGATCGCCGCTGGGCCTGGGGCTTGGGGTGCTGGGACCGGCGGGGGCGCATCCTTTGGTGATGCGCTATAATCACATGCGAATTCATACCCATCTGCGCACCCTGATTGATCCGGTTCCGGTGATGATGCTGCGCTCGATCCATACCAGCAATGATTCCCGTGGTATCCTGTTGCCGCACATTTTGCAGGAGCGCTCCGAGGCCGAAAAACGCGAGATATTGCGGCTGCGCTTTGGCCTTGATATGGATGCGATATTGGCCTTGTAAGGCCTTGATGCGAGGGGGGATTCCGGCATCAAAAGGATTGCGAATTTAGCCTGTTGACATCGATCGGTTTTCGACCTAATTTCCGCCCGCTCGGGAGAGGCAACTGCGCTGATTCCGATACAAGCCACAATTAGGCAATCATGAGCCGGAATTTATTCTCGCTCCTCTGGAATTCCACCGCGCCGGACGGCAACCATAGTCCGCGGGCGGTATTTGGCATTTTGTGCATTCGGTGCAAGGTGCTGTAAGTATTGAAACGGGTTGAACGGGGTTTAACTGTATGCCAACGATCCAACAGCTTATCCGCAAGCCGCGGAAGCCGAAAGTAAAGCGTCAAAAGTCGATGCACCTTCAGGCATGCCCGCAAAAACGCGGCGTATGCACACGTGTTTATACCACAACACCGAAAAAGCCGAACTCGGCTATGCGTAAGGTTGCCAAAGTGCGCCTGACCAACGGTTTTGAGGTTATTTCCTACATCCCCGGCGAGAGCCACAACCTGCAAGAGCATTCGGTTGTGTTGATCCGCGGGGGTCGTGTAAAAGACCTTCCGGGCGTTCGTTACCACATCCTTCGCGGTGTTTTGGATACGCAGGGCGTTAAAGACCGCCGCCAGCGTCGTTCGAAATATGGCGCCAAGCGTCCTAAATAGGAGACTAAGATATGTCCCGTCGCCATAGTGCCGAGAAACGTGAAATCCTGCCAGACGCCAAGTATGGCGACAAGATTTTGACGAAATTTATGAACAACCTGATGCTGGACGGCAAGAAATCCGTTGCAGAGCGTATCGTTTACGGTGCGCTGACGCGAGTTGAGGAAAAGCTGAAGCGGGAGCCGATCGAGGCCTTCCACGAAGCGCTGGAAAACATCAAGCCAAGTGTTGAGGTTCGGTCTCGTCGCGTTGGTGGTGCCACCTATCAGGTGCCGGTTGAGGTTCGCCCGATTCGTCAAGAAGCACTGGCCATTCGCTGGCTGATCAATGCTTCACGCGCACGCAATGAAAACACAATGGAAGAGCGCCTTGCCGGTGAGCTTCTCGATGCGGTTAATACACGCGGCTCTGCCGTGAAAAAACGCGAAGACACCCACAAAATGGCAGACGCGAATAAAGCGTTCTCCCATTATCGCTGGTAGGACTACATATAATGGCTCGCGAGTATCCCCTAGAACGCTACCGTAACTTCGGTATCATGGCGCATATTGATGCAGGTAAAACCACCTGCACCGAGCGCATCTTGTATTACACTGGGAAATCCCACAACATTGGTGAGGTGCATGATGGCGCCGCAACAATGGACTGGATGGAGCAGGAGCAAGAGCGCGGTATTACCATTACCTCGGCTGCGACGACCACCTTCTGGGAGCGCACAGTTGATGGCACAACGCCATTGTCTGAAAAGCACCGGATGAACATCATCGATACCCCGGGCCACGTGGACTTCACCATTGAGGTTGAGCGCTCATTGGCTGTGCTTGACGGCGCGGTTGCGCTGCTCGACGCCAATGCCGGTGTGGAGCCGCAGACCGAAACTGTTTGGCGTCAAGCTGACCGTTACAGCGTGCCTCGGATCGTTTTTGTTAACAAGATGGACAAGATCGGCGCTGACTTTTTTAACTGCGTTGAGATGATTAAAACCCGCGTGGGTGGCAACCCGTTGCCGATCCAGCTTCCGATTGGGGCCGAGACCGAGCTGGAAGGCTCGATCGATCTGATCACCATGAAGGAATGGGTTTACCTTGGCGAGGATCTGGGTGCGACTTGGGAGCTGCGCGAGATTCGCGATAGCCTGAAAGACAAAGCCGAAGAGATGCGCGCCGAGATGATCGAGATGGCCGTTGAAATGGACGACGAGGTGATGGAAGCCTACTTGGAGGGCAACGAGCCTGACGAGGAGACTTTGATCCGCCTTATTCGCAAGGGCACCATGGAGATGACCTTCGTGCCGATCCTTGCTGGCTCTGCCTTTAAGAACAAAGGTGTTCAGCAATTGCTCAACGCCGTGGTCGATTTCTTGCCAAGCCCGCTTGACGTGAAAGATTACATGGGCTTTGAGCCGGGTGACGAAACCGAGACCCGTAACATCCCGCGCCGTGCGGATGATGATATGCCGTTCTCTGCGCTGGCGTTCAAAATCATGAACGACCCGTTTGTCGGCACCCTGACCTTCACGCGCATTTATTCCGGCACGATTGCCAAGGGTGATGCGATTGTGAACTCGACCAAAGGCCGCAAAGAGCGCATTGGCCGGATGATGATGATGCACTCCTCCGAGCAGGTGCCGATTGATGAAGCCTTTGCGGGCGACATCATTGCGCTGGCCGGCCTCAAGCAAACCACCACGGGTGACACGCTTTGTGCCGCCGGTGATCAGGTTGTGCTTGAAACCATGACCTTCCCCGATCCTGTGATCGAGATTGCCGTGGAGCCAAAAACCAAAGCCGACCAAGAGAAAATGTCAACCGGCCTTGCCCGTTTGGCGGCAGAGGATCCATCCTTCCGTGTGGAAACTGACCAGGAAAGTGGCCAGACCATCATGAAGGGCATGGGCGAGCTGCACCTCGATATTCTGGTGGATCGTCTGAAGCGTGAATTCAAGGTTGAAGCCAACATTGGTGAGCCGCAAGTGGCCTACCGCGAGACGATCGGCCATGAAGCTGAAATTGACTATACCCACAAGAAGCAATCCGGTGGTTCTGGCCAATTTGCGCGGGTTAAAATGGTTATTATGCCAACGGAAGTGGGTGAGGGTTATTCCTTTGAGTCCAAGGTTGTGGGCGGTAACGTGCCTAAGGAATATATTCCGGGCGTTGAAAAAGGCATCCAAAGCGTTATGGATAGCGGTCCCTTGGCTGGCTTCCCCGTGATTGATTTCAAGGTGGCCTTGCTTGATGGCGCTTACCACGATGTGGATTCCAGCGTTCTGGCATTTGAAATTGCGGCCCGAGCCGGCATGCGTGAGGGCCTGAAAAAGGCGGGCGCGAAGCTGCTTGAGCCGATCATGAAGGTGGAAGTGATTACACCTGAAGAGTATACCGGTGGTATCATCGGTGATCTGACTTCGCGCCGGGGTATGGTGCGTGGGCAGGAAGCACGGGGCAACGCCATCGCGATTGATGCAAATGTTCCGCTGGCCAACATGTTTGGTTATATCAATACGCTGCGTTCCATGTCTTCGGGCCGCGCTAACTTCACGATGCAGTTTGGTCACTACGATGCTGTTCCGGCAGCGATCTCGAAAGAGATTCAAGAGAAATTCAATTAATGGTGGGTTAGAAACCCACCCTACAATTCAAGGAGGCCTACTATGGGCAAGGAAAAGTTTGAACGTAATAAAACCCACGTTAACGTTGGCACAATCGGCCACGTTGACCACGGTAAAACCACGCTGACCGCAGCGATCACCAAGCAATTTGGTGAGTTTCAGGACTACGCCGACATCGACGCAGCGCCAGAAGAAAAAGCACGCGGCATCACCATTTCAACCGCACACGTTGAGTATGAGACCGAAAACCGTCACTACGCTCACGTTGACTGCCCGGGCCACGCCGACTATGTGAAAAACATGATCACCGGCGCGGCGCAAATGGATGGCGCGATCTTGGTGGTGAACGCCGCTGACGGCCCTATGCCACAAACCCGTGAGCACATCCTGTTGGGCCGCCAGGTTGGCATCCCTTACATGGTTGTTTTCATGAACAAGGTTGATCAAGTAGACGACGAAGAGCTGCTTGAGCTGGTTGAAATGGAAATCCGCGAGCTTCTGACCGAATACGGTTATCCGGGCGACGATATCCCTGTTATCGCTGGTTCGGCTCTGGCCGCATTGGAGGATCGCGATCCTGAAATCGGC
The DNA here is from genome assembly GCA_015485015.1 of Paracoccaceae bacterium. Taxonomy (GTDB): domain Bacteria; phylum Pseudomonadota; class Alphaproteobacteria; order Rhodobacterales; family Rhodobacteraceae; genus UBA3077. The sequence continues at coordinate 11,141 of WFUK01000147.1, forward strand.
GCTACCAAAATTGCCGAGCTGATGGAAGCTGTTGACAGCTATATTCCTGACCCTGAGCGCGCTGTTGACCAGCCGTTCCTGCTGCCGATCGAGGATGTGTTCTCGATTTCCGGTCGTGGCACTGTGGTAACCGGCCGTGTTGAGCGTGGCGTGATCAATGTTGGCGACGAAGTTGAAATCGTTGGCATCCGCGACACCACCAAAACCACCTGTACCGGCGTTGAAATGTTCCGCAAGCTGCTTGACCGTGGTGAAGCAGGTGACAATGTTGGCGTTCTTCTTCGCGGCATTGACCGTGATGGCGTTGAGCGTGGTCAGGTTCTGGTTAAGCCCGGTTCGGTTAAGCCTCACACCAAGTTTGAGTGCGAAGTATATATCTTGACGAAAGAAGAGGGTGGTCGTCACACACCATTCTTCAAAAACTATCGTCCACAGTTCTACTTCCGGACAACCGACGTAACCGGCACTGTTGAGCTGCCCGAAGGCACCGAAATGGTAATGCCCGGCGATAACCTGAAGTTCACCGTTGAGCTGATCGCGCCAATCGCCATGGAAGAAGGCCTTCGCTTTGCTATCCGCGAAGGTGGCCGGACTGTTGGCTCGGGCGTTGTTTCCAAGATCCTCGCCTAAGCGCTGACCCTACACCAGCGACCGGGGTATTCTCCCCGGTTGCTACTTTTTTGAACCTGCCAGCCCAAGAGAGGCGTTTTCAGATGCAGAGCCAAAATATACGCATCCGGCTAAAGGCATTCGATTTTCGTGTGTTGGATGCCAGCACAGCCGAAATCGTTTCGACTGCCAAACGGACGGGCGCACAAGTGCGCGGCCCGATCCCGTTGCCGAACAAAATCGAGAAATTCACTGTTCTTCGTGGTCCACACGTGGACAAAAAGAGCCGTGAGCAATTTGAAATCCGCACGCATAAACGCCTGCTAGATATCGTTGATCCGACCCCCCAGACCGTGGACGCGCTGATGAAGCTCGACCTCGCCGCTGGTGTGGATGTCGAGATCAAACTTTAGGAGGCTTGGATTATGCGTTCTGGAGTAATCGCGAAGAAGTTGGGTATGACCCGGCTCTTCATGGAGGATGGTGAGCAGGTGCCTGTAACCGTTCTACAAATGGAAAACGTGCAGGTTGTATCGCAACGCACCGCTGACCGTGACGGCTATACAGCCGTTCAACTCGGCGCGGGTGCGGCGAAGGCCAAGCGCACCAGCAAAGCTATGCGCGGGCATTTTGCCGTCGCAAAAGTTGAGCCGAAGCGCAAAATTGCGGAATTCCGTGTGTCGGCTGATAACCTCATCGAGGTTGGTGCTGAAATCACGGCGGACCACTACCTAGAGGGGCAATATGTTGGTATTGCCGGCACCTCGATTGGTAAGGGTTTTGCCGGTGCTATGAAGCGTCACAACTTTGGCGGGTTGCGGGCTACTCACGGTGTATCTGTTTCGCACCGTTCGCACGGCTCAACCGGCCAGTGTCAGGATCCCGGCAAGGTTTTCAAAGGCAAGAAAATGGCGGGCCATATGGGCGCTGTTCGGGTGACCACCCAAAACTTGCAGGTTGTTAAAACCGACGCCGAGCGTGGCTTGCTGATGATCAAGGGCGCTGTTCCCGGGTCAAAAGGTGGCTGGGTTACGATCAAGGATTCGGTTAAGAAAGCCGCGCCCGAAGGTCTGCCAATGCCGGCTGCTATTCGCGCGACTGAAGCACCTGCTGCTGAAGCACAAGAAGGGGGCGCAGACGAATGAAAACTGACGTCATCAAACTCGACGCTGGCAAAGCCGGTTCCATCGATCTGAACGATGCGATCTTTGGTCTTGAGCCACGCGCCGACATCTTGCACCGTGTTGTGCGCTACCAATTGGCCAAGCGCCAAGCGGGCACACATGCTGTAAAAACACGCAGTGACAGCACCTATTCCACCAAGAAGATCTACCGTCAAAAAGGCACGGGTGGCGCTCGCCACGGTGCGCGCTCGGCGCCGATCTTTCGCGGTGGCGGGGTTTATAAAGGTCCGGTTTCGCGTTCGCACGCCCATGACCTGACCAAAAAATTCCGCGCGCTCGGTCTGAAGCACGCGCTTAGCGCCAAAGTTGGCGCTGGCGAGCTGGTGATCATCGAGAATGCTGAAGTGGAAAATGGTAAAACAAGCGCTTTGGCGAACACCATCAAGGCGCTCGGTTGGACCAAGGTTTTGCTAATCGATGGTGCTGAAGTGAACGCTAATTTTGCGCTCGCAGCCCGTAATCTTGATGGCGTTGATGTTTTGCCAAGCATGGGTGCGAATGTTTATGACATTCTCAAATCCAACACGCTTGTGCTGACCAAATCCGCCGTTGAAGCCCTGGAGGCTCGTCTATCATGAGCACTAAAGCTGAACAATATGACGTGGTTCGCCGCCCGATCATCACCGAGAAAGCCACAATGGCGTCTGAAAATGGCGCGGTTGTTTTTGAGGTGGCGATTGACGCCAACAAACCACAAATTAAAGAAGCTGTCGAAAGCCTCTTTAATGTCAAGGTGAAGTCGGTTAATACCCTCATCACCAAAGGTAAGGTAAAGCGTTTCAAGGGGCAACTCGGGAAGCGTAAAGACGTGAAAAAAGCCTATGTCACACTGGTCGAGGGTAATACCATCGACGTGACAACCGGCCTTTAACTTTTAGAAACGGAAGACAGTAAGATGGCATTGAAGTCGTATAAGCCGACAACGCCAGGCCAGCGCGGGCTGGTTCTGATCGACCGTTCGGAACTCTGGAAAGGCCGCCCGGTCAAATCCCTCACTGAGGGTTTGACCAAGCACGGTGGCCGGAACAACACCGGACGGATAACCATGCGCCGCAAAGGCGGCGGGGCCAAGCGCCTGTATCGTATCGTGGATTTCAAGCGCAACAAGCTTGATATGCCAGCGAGCGTAGAGCGCATTGAGTATGACCCGAACCGGACAGCGTTTATTGCGCTGATCAAATATGAAGACGGCACCCAAGCCTATATCCTCGCGCCACAGCGCTTGGCGGTTGGTGACAGCATTATTGCTTCGGCAAAATGCGATGTGAAGCCCGGCAATGCGATGCCTTTCTCCGGTATGCCCATTGGCACAATCATCCACAACATCGAGATGAAGCAAGGCAAAGGCGGGCAGATCGCTCGTGCAGCCGGCACTTACGCTCAGTTTGTTGGCCGTGATGGTGGCTACGCTCAGATTCGCCTCAAATCTGGCGAGCTGCGTTTGGTGCGCCAAGAGTGCATGGCAACCGTTGGTGCGGTTTCCAACCCGGATCACAGCAACCAAAACCTTGGTAAAGCTGGCCGTAACCGCCATAAGGGCATCCGCCCCTCTGTGCGTGGTGTGGTTATGAACCCTGTTGATCACCCGCATGGTGGTGGTGAAGGTCGGACATCGGGTGGTCGCCACCCTGTTACGCCTTGGGGCAAGCCAACCAAGGGTGCCAAGACACGTTCGAATAAAACGACGGATAAATATATCCTACGTTCCCGCCACGCCAAGAAGAAGGGACGCTAAGATATGGCTCGTTCTATATGGAAAGGCCCGTTTGTTGATGGTTATGTGCTTAAAAAAGCCGAAGCCAGCCGCGAATCCGGCCGCAATGAAGTTATCAAAATCTGGTCGCGTCGCTCGACCATTCTGCCACAATTCGTGGGGCTTACTTTCGGCGTTTATAACGGCCGCAAGCACATCCCTGTGAATGTTACAGAAGACATGATCGGCCAGAAGTTCGGTGAATATTCTCCTACGCGCACCTATTACGGGCACGCTGCGGACAAAAAAGCGAAGCGGAAGTAGATCATGGGACAAAAGAAAAACCCTCGCCGTTTGCCTGAAGGCTCGGTAATGGCCAAAACCAAAATGATGCGCACCTCCGGGATCAAGCTCAATCTGGTTGCCGCAATGATCCGCAACAAGCCGGTTGATAAAGCTTTGACCGACCTGACGTTTTCGAAAAAGCGTATTGCTGGTGATGTGAAAAAATGCCTGCAATCGGCGATTGCTAACGCTGAAAACAACCACGGTTTGGACGTAGACGAACTCTACGTTTCCGAAGCCTTTGTTGGCAAAAACATCACCCTGAAGCGGGGCCGCCCTCGTGCGCGCGGCCGTTTTGGCAAGATCTTGAAGCCGTTTTCAGAGCTGACAATCATCGTGCGCGAAAAGCAACCATCTGAGGAGCAAGCGTAATGGGACATAAGATTAACCCAATTGGCCTGCGGATGCAGATCAACCGCACATGGGAAAGCCGCTGGTATGCGGAAGGTAAAGAGTATGGCAAATTGCTGCACGAAGACCTTGCGATCCGTGGTTATGTGAAGAAAAACGCAGCCCAAGCCGGCATTAGCCGCGTAATCATTGAGCGCCCGCACCGCAAGTGCCGCGTTACGATCCACGCTGCCCGCCCCGGTGTGATTATCGGCAAAAAAGGCGCCGATATCGAAGTGCTGCGCAAAAAGCTGGCCGCGTTTACCGATAGCGAGCTGCACCTCAACATCGTTGAAGTGCGCAAGCCTGATATGGATGCGGCTCTTGTGGCTGAAAACATCGCGCAGCAGCTGGAGCGTCGGGTGTCTTTCCGCCGCGCCATGAAGCGCTCGGTGCAAAACTCGATGCGTATGGGTGCCCTTGGCATTCGTATTAACATCGCGGGCCGCCTTGGTGGTGCTGAAATCGCGCGGACCGAATGGTATGCCGAAGGCCGCGTGCCTCGCCACACCCTGCGGGCCGATATCGACTATGCTCACGCTGAATCTATGACCGCTTATGGCATCATTGGCATCAAGGTCTGGATCTTCAAAGGCGAGATCATGGAACATGACCCCGCCGCCCGTGACCGCCGTTTGGCCGAAATGCAGCAAGGTGGAGGCCCGCGTCAACAGCGCCGCTGATGACGTAGCCTCTCGTAAGGAGATTATATTATGCTTTCACCAAAGCGCACACGATTTCGCAAACAGTTTAAGGGCCGTATCCATGGCCAAGCTAAAGGCGGAACAGACCTGAACTTCGGCACATACGGCCTTAAAGCTGTTGAGCCGGAGCGGGTAACCGCACGCCAGATCGAATCTGCCCGTCGCGCCATGACCCGCCACATGAAACGCCAAGGCCGTGTATGGATCCGCATCTTCCCTGATGTACCCGTAACCGCCAAGCCTATCGAAGTTCGGATGGGTAAGGGTAAAGGCTCTGTTGACCGTTGGGTTTGCAAAGTAAAGCCCGGCCGGATGATGTTCGAGATCGACGGTGTATCCGAAGACGTCGCCAAAGAGGCCCTGCGCCTTGCCGCGATGAAACTGCCGGTAAAAACCCGCACGATTACGCGCGAAGATTGGTAGACCCTAACGGGCGATAGAATTTGAAAACCCCCGGCTGAAAGGCTGGGGGTTTTTGACCGGAATTATAAATATTGCTTTTGTGGTCAATATTTGGTCAAATAAGGTGTTAGACGCCCGCCTTCTTCTCAATACACAGTCTTAACTAGCGCTGTAACGCTATTAGGATGGGTAGGAACGGCAGTGGGAGCAAACACGCTCCCACCGGCCGAACCGAAACCTAAAAT
>WFUK01000148.1 GCA_015485015.1 Paracoccaceae bacterium
GAGAGATAAAGCAGCGCGCAACCAGCAATGCCGGACTGATGAAAGCGGCAATGCAAGGCATGAAGGATGCGCGAAAAGCCGTTGAAAATATGGAGAAAACCCTGAACCAGATGGATACCTATTCGCGCGATGGGTCCAAGATTCAAGTGGTGCAAACCCCGCCCGGCAAGGGCCACCGGATATAGATATTTGACGGTGAATTTGTAAAAAATTGTTTGAATACAATCTGTTGCGATTAAGAACTCATTATAGATTGGCAGCGAATATGAACGGGTAATCAGAAACGGGTTACGAGTGGAGCGAGGCTTCACCTCTCGTCAGAACGGCGAAATAGCAGGCGTGAATCGCGCCTTTTTGTAACCGCAGCGCCGAATGTGCTGCATCGCCGAAGGAAATACAAATGTCTAGTATTCTTACCAATTCCAGCGCCATGGTTGCGCTGCAAACCCTGCAAAGCATCAATAAAAGCCTTGGCCAAACCCAGAGCCAGATCTCGACCGGTCGTAAAGTGGATACCGCGCGGGATAACGCTTCGATCTGGGCGATTTCGCAAACCATGCAATCAGATGTCGATGGCTTCAAGGGCATCTCTGATGCGCTGGCCACTGGTTCTGCTTCGGTGGCTGTGGCGCGGACGGCTTCTGAATCCATCACCGGCTTGCTGGGCCAGATCAAATCCAAAATCGTGGCGGCGCAAGATCCTTCTGCGGATCAAGCCAAGCTGCAAACGGATATTTCCGAGCTTCGCTCTCAGGTCGGCTCGGTGGTGAATGCCGCGCAATTTAACGGGCTGAACCTTGTAGATGGCACCAATGCATCGGTGAATGTGCTGGCCTCGCTGGATCGCGATAGCACGGGCACCGTAACCGCTTCCAATATCGCGGTTTCCGGCCAAAACCTTTCAACCACCGCTGGCGCTGTAAAAGCCGGCTTGGCGGGTTCGGACGGGGTGGGTGCGGATGGCGCGGCGGCCTCGATTATCATCAACGGTGGCGGCAATGCCGATATCGTGGTGGTTGATGCGGCGCTGGCCGCTGGCGATACCTTTAACATCAGCATCGGCAACGAGACCGTTTCTTATGTCGTGACCGCCGAAGATGTGGCGGCGGCAGCTACCGAAGAGGTGGTGGCGAACGGCATTCGCACCGCGATCAATAGCATGAGCGACGCCAATATCACCGCAGATGTGGCAACCGATACCATTACCGTCAGCAATGCTGCGGGCGCGGCCACGGTGAATATGACCAGTGAGCTTGTCACCGCTGGCACTGGCGGGCTTTCCGGCCTTTCGGGGATCAATGTGGATGATGGTGCCGGCGGGAACTCCACCCAGGCGCTGGCGGATATCGAAGGCCTGATCCAGACCTCGATCAACGCGGCGGCGGCATTTGGTTCAAGCCAAGCACGGATTGATACCCAGTCCGACTTTGTGAGCAAGCTGACCGATTCCCTGAAAACCGGCATCGGGGCCTTGGTGGACGCCAACATGGAAGAAGCCTCGGCCCGCCTTCAGGCGCTTCAGGTGCAGCAGCAGCTGGCGACGCAATCTTTGTCGATCGCCAATCAGGCTCCACAAAACATCTTGTCGCTTTTCCGGTAAGATAATCCGTCAGGCGGGGGCTAACCTCCGCCTGACCCTTCGCCATATTATCATGTCAACACGCCGGGAATTCCGGTAGGGTGGGAGGATACACCCCATGAATACTGCTGTTTTAGCGCAGTCGCTCTATGCAAAACCAACCCGGGAACTCGGGACGGAACGGGGCATTGAATACAAGGCCTTTTCAAAGGTCACAGCCCGGCTGGCAAGCTGGAATGAAGCAAAGGACGGCTTCCCCGAATTGGCGGAAGCCCTATGCGAAAACCAGCTGTTATGGACCGTGCTGGGGGCCGATGTGGCCGATCAGGGCAATAACCTGCCAAGCCAGCTTCGGGCGCAACTGTTTTATTTGACCGAATTCACCAATCACCAAACCAAAAAAATCATGAAGGGCGAGGCCAAGCCGGAAATATTGGTCGAGATCAATACCTCGATCATGCGCGGCTTGCGCGATTGTGCCGATGGCGCGCGCGAGGTATCACCATGAGCGGGCTGGTGCTGAAGCTGCGCCCGAGCGAGCGGATTATGATCAATGGCGCGGTGATCGAAAACGGCGACCGGCGCACGCGGTTAAATGTGCTGACCCCCAATGCCAATGTGCTGCGGCTGCGCGATGCCATCCACCCGGACGAGGCCAATACGCCGGTGCGCAGGGTGTGCTATATCGCCCAGCTATTGCTGGCGGGCGAGGCCGAACCGGTGCGGGCGCGCCAACAGATTTCGCAGGGCATAGAGCAGCTCGGGCAGGTTTTTAGCGATGCGGAAAGCCGGATCAATCTGCAAGAAGCGCGCAGGCATCTGGCGCGGAACAACGATTATATGGCGCTGAAATTTCTGCGGTTTTTGCTGCCGGTTGAGGCAAGATTAATGGAGACCGCCTCATGATTCCTTCAACCCCGATCGGCGGCATTGCCGGCTGGCGCTTTTTGCAGCGCACTCAGGATAGCCAGATGGCGGCCTTTGCCGCCACCCCCGCCCTGGATCGCGAGCTAAGCAACTTCAAGGAAAATATCTCGAAGGTGACCTCGGCCGAGGACCTGGTGAATGACTATTCGCTATTTAAGGTTGCGCTCGGGGCTTTTGGCTTGGAAGACAAGGTGGCGGACAAGTTTTTCTTCAAAAAGCTGCTGGAGGAGGGGACGGAAAACGATGGCGCTTTTGCGCTGCGTCTGACGGATACCCGCTATCGCGAATTTGCCGAGGCTTTCGGCTTTGGCAATGCAGGCGGCTCCAAGGTGGCGGAAAGCGATTTTGCGCAAAAAATCACCGAGGCCTATCAGGTGCGGCAATTTGAAAAGGCAGTGGGGGAGGATAACGGCTCCATGCGCCTGGCGCTGAATCTGGAGCGCGAAATCGGAAAATACGCAAATTCCGCCTTTCCTGAAACCGTGGCATGGTTTCAGCTCATGGCCAATCCGCCCCTGCGGGAGGTGTTTGAAACCGCGCTTGGCCTGCCACAATCCATTGGCTCGCTGGATGTGGACCGGCAGCGCGAGCTATTCCAGAATGCAACCGACCGCGCCTTTGGCAGCACTTCGATGGATGTGTTTAAGGACCCTGAAAATGTTGATAAATTGCTGCGCCGGTTTTTTGCGCAAGAGCAGATCAATACCGGTCCCGGCCCGCTGACGCGCGGCATGGGGGCGCTGACCCTGATGCAGAATGCGGTCACTGCGGCGGCGAGTTTTGCCCAGTTTAATCGGCTTTAGGCGGGTTTTGTGGCGCTATCCATCCGGTTTGTGGCGAGTCGTTACCTTACGTTACAAAAAAATGACCCGATTGGGCTGATTTCGGGAGAGCGGTAACCTATATGTGTTCGGTAGTTACCGGAGTTCACAATGCCAAAACGGTTTTTTCCTGCCACGGCCATGCCTAATTCGGACTGGTGGCGGGCGCTTTGGCCCGACCCGTCTTGCGTGTTGCGCAAGCTGTGCTTCAAGCCGGAAATGAGCGCGGTAGATCTGTGTTGTGGGGATGGGCATTTCACCCAAGCCATGGCGGATATGCTCAAGGATCGCGTTTACGGGGTGGATATAGACCCGCAACTGCTGGAGGCAGCGCGCTCGCGAGATCTGCAAAATGTGCAATGGATCGAGGCCGATGCCCGCAATTTGGCACAGATAATTCCCGAACCGGTGGATGTGGTTTATATGGCCAACACCTTTCACGGCGTGCTGGAACCCACTGAAATGGCGCGTGCGGTTTTTGAGGTGTTAAAGCCCGGCGGCATGTTTATTGTGGTGAATTGGCATGTGGCGCATCCGGAGGAAACCAAAGTGCTGGGTCAGGCGCGGGGGCCAAGGCAATCCTTGCGGATGTCACCGGTGGAAACCGCGCAAAAGGTAGAGCCGGCAGGGCTTGGGCTGATTCAGGTTGTTGAACTTGGTCCCTATCATTACGGCGCAATTTTTCAAAAGCCCTGAATCCTCCCTGCATTGGGTTAAATCGGCGTTCGTGCAAAAATATTTGAACCAATCCCCGCCTTTGCGCCACTATATGGTGAAAGCCACGCATTCGGGGATTGAAAACCGTGCAAAAGCACAAAGCCTATATC
>WFUK01000149.1 GCA_015485015.1 Paracoccaceae bacterium
TGTATAATGATTTTGTATTCCTTGGGCCTTCGGATGACCCTGCCGATATTTCCAGCGCCGAAACCGCCGTGCAAGCGGTGCAGAATGTCGCCACCCGCCAAGCGGCCTTTATCAGCCGGGGCGATGATAGCGGCACCCATAAAAAGGAACAGGCGCTCTGGGCCGAGGCGGGTATTATCCCCGAAGGCGCATGGTATCGCGCCGCAGGTTCGGGCATGGGGGCGACGCTTAATACCGCCAGCGGCATGAATGCCTATGTATTTGCCGATCGCGCCAGCTGGTTGAATTTTGGCAATAAGGGTGATCTGGCGCTGCTATTTGCGGGCGATCCGGCGCTGTTTAACCAATACGCCTTCCTTCCGGTAAACCCCGCGCGCTGGCCGCATGTGCAATCCAGGCTTGTGCAGGCGCTGGAGGGCTGGCTGGTCTCGGACAAGGCCAAGCGGCTGATCAATAGCTATGCCCTCGCAGGCGAGCGGCTGTTTACCTTTAATGCTAGCCCGTAGCCAGGCGCACCGCCAATAGCAGCGCCAGAAAGCCGAATATCACCGCCAGCCCGCGCCAAAAAACCACCGGATCGCGCTCGGCCAAGGGCTGGGTTGATTTTGGCAGCAGGCGCGGATTGGGGCGGCGCAGATCATCGGCGAATTCCGAAAGCGTCCGGTATCGCTTTTCGGGATCCGGATGCGTGGCCTTTTTCAGCGCGCCATCGATCCAGGCGGGGATCTGCCGGTTTTTGCGCCGCGCGCTGGTATATTTCAGCTTTCGCATCTGCGCCCGCGTGCGAATTTTAGAAACCTGCGCGCCGTATGGCTGTATCCCCGTCAGCATCTGATAGGCCACCACCCCGAGCGAAAAGAAGTCGGACGCGCGTGATCCGCCCTCGCCGAGAAAATACTCCGGCGCGGTATATTGCAGCGTGCCCAGAATTTCCATCGGCTGCATAACCGGCCCGGCTTCCAGCACCCCCGCCACGCGGGTAGAGCCGAAATCGATGATTTTCACCGTGCCGGCGCTATCGATCATAATATTTTCGGGCCGCAGATCCTGATGCAGCATTTCCTTGCGATGAAAGGCGCGCAGGCCCTTGATGATCTGTTCGATGATGCCGCGCATGGTTTCCAGATCGCAATCGGGATTATCGGTCATCCATTGGGTCAGGGTTTGCCCTTCGATATATTCGGTCAGGGTATAGATATAATTATGGGCGCGGGTTTGCGGCAGGGCTTTCAGCACATGGGCCGAGTTGATCCGGCGGGCGATCCAGTCCTCCATCATGAAGCGCGCCAAGGCGGCCTTGTCTTCGCGCATCTCGGTCGAGGGGATTTTGAGCGCGGCGCGGGCTTGGCTTTCGATATCCTCCACCAGATAGATATGGCTGCGATGGTTGGCATGCAGCGGGCGCAAAATGCGGTAGCCCTCGAATAGCTGCCCCGCCTCCAGCAGCGGCGGCGCTGGCAGGGTGTTTGAGCGCGCCTGAATATCTCCGGCCTCGCCCGGGGGCAGCGCATCGATCCGCACGATCTGCACCGTCAGATTATCTGCACTGCCGTTCTCGTAAGCTTGGCGCAGGATGGTTTTGGCGGCGATATCCGGATCTTCGGGATGGGCGCGGATGATCCGGTTGATGGCTTGGGCCTCGATATGCTCAAACACCCCGTCCGTGGCCAGCACAAAAATATCCCCCGGCCGCATCGGCACCGCGCGGTAATCCACATCGACCGTGGCGGCCATGCCGATGGCGCGGGCAAGGTAGCTTTGCACGCTGGAAACCACGGTGCGATGATCGGTGGTTAGCGGCTCCAGCCCCTCCCCTTCCAGCCGGTAAACGCGGCTATCCCCGACATGAAAAATATGCGCCAACCCGCCTTTCAGCACCAGTGCCGAAAGGGTACAAACATAGCCATGATCCATATTCTGCGCATGAATCGAGCGCTGGGTTTCGGCAAACATCCAGGAGTTCGCCGCGCGGATCACCCGCATCGCCGAGGTTTTTACGCTCCAGGTTTCCGAGGTGGAATAATAGTCGGTCAGGAAGCTTTTCACCATCGATTCCGCCGCGATCTGGCTGACCTTGGAAGAGCTGATTCCATCGGTCAGCACCACCGAAATCCCCTTTAGCGCCAGCGCAGGGCCAGACGGAATAAGGGCGCCATGGAAGTCTTGATTGACCGCCTTGCGCCCTTTGTCGGAGCTTTGCCCGAGGGAGATGGAAAGGGTTTGCTGCATATCGCCCTGCCTTGAATGGTGATGCGCGCAACTATGAGCCGCGCGCATCGGGGGAAAGCTCTATTCAGCCGGCATAGCCGCTGCGCCGCGCTTGGCACCGGTGCGGATATGGGTGGTATAAAGCGTAAGGCCAACAAAGGTAACGCCGCCAACGAGATTGCCCAGCACGGTCGGGATTTCGTTCCAGATCAGGTAATCCGTGGCGGTGAAATCACCCCCCAGAAGCAGGCCCGCAGGGAAGAGAAACATATTCACCACAGAATGCTCGAACCCCATGTAAAAGAACAACATAATCGGCATCCACATGGCAAGGATTTTGCCGGTTACCTGTGTGGACATAAAGGCCGCAACCACGCCGGTAGACACCATCCAGTTGCACAAGACACCGCGAATAAACAGCGTGAGCATCCCCCCCGCGCCATAGTTGGAATAGCCCACGGTGCGGGATTCGCCGATCACCCCGATTTTCTGGCCCACCACATTGGGATCAACGCTAAAACCATAGGTAAAGATGATCGCCATAAATAGCGCGACCGTAAAAGCCCCCGAGAAATTGCCAATAAATACCAGCCCCCAGTTGCGCAACATGCCTCGCACCGTCACCCCCGGTCGTTTGTCCATCAAGGCCATCGGCACAAGGGTGAATACGCCGGTCAGCAGATCAAACCCGAGCAAATAAAGCAGCACAAAGCCAACGGGAAACAGCACCGCCCCCGCCAAGGGCTGTCCGGTTTGCACATTGATCGTGATGGCAAAAGCCGCGGCCAGCGCCAAAATCGCCCCCGCCATATAGGAGCGGATCAGCGTGTCGCGGGTGGACATGAACACCTTGGACGCCCCCGCATCGATCAGTTTGGTCACAAATTCTTCTGGTTGTAGATATGCCATGATAACCCCTTTGGTTTAGGCGACTGAACGGGCGCGCAAGCGCGTAGCGTCCAGCAAGATACGGCCGTTTTCGACCCTAATTTCATATGTATTTACCGCGCCGTTATCGGCGCCCTGGGCCATGCCCGTTTCAAGGCTGATCACCCAGTTATGCAATGGGCAGGTCACGGCATTACCATGCACGATGCCTTCGGAAAGCGGGCCTTTTTTATGCGGGCAAGCATCGTCAATCGCGAACACCTTGTCTTCCGCCGTGCGAAAGATCGCCACGCAACCAAGCGCGGTTTTCACCACCCGCGCGCCGCGCGGCGGAATGCTTTCCAGCGGCGCTATGTCTATCC
>WFUK01000150.1 GCA_015485015.1 Paracoccaceae bacterium
CAGTGCCGTGCGGGTGCGATCTTCTGCCGGATCAAGGCGGGCAAAACGCTCGGTCAGCCCCACCATGATCGCGGCAATCACCGCCAGATAGATCGCCCATGTGCCAGCCCCCAGCACATAGCCCGGTCCCCAGCGCAGCTCGATAATAATCGCCACCCACGGCGCAAAGCCCGCCGCCAGCACCGCATCCGCCACCCGAAGGCCGGGCCGAAAGGCGCTGCGCCACGCAAAAGCAAGGCTGACCGCCACCGCCCCTGCCAGCAAGAGCGCCACCACCATCGAGGGCGCATCCAGCACATCGCGGCCCGCATCGGCAATCCATGCCCGCGCCACAGGGCGCGCTTCCATCGCCTCGAATGCAATCACCCACAGCGCCAAAACCGGCGGCGCAAAGGCAAGATCGCCCAGCGCTGGCGCGTCTTTCATCCAGAATATCGCGGCCAGCAGCAAAACCGCGCCCACCATAAGCACCAGCCAAAACAGCGTCGCATCCTGCATATAGGCAAACCCGATATAGCCGGTCGATGCCAAAAACACCGCGCTGGCCACGCGGGTGGGAAAGGCGATTTCGGTAGTTTTCAGCCCGCCGGTAAACGGCTTGGAAAGCCGCGCGCCCTTGTGGCGCGGGGTCAGCGAAAGCGGCGGAATAACCACGGCCATGATCGCCACCAAAAACGCAAAAAGCACGGCATAAAAGCCGGTATCGCGCTCGGTCAGAAGCAGCCCCGAGGCCCCGAACGCCCCGATCAAAGCCAGCGCCGAAAGCCACGCCCAGCGCTTATAGGCATCGATGAATAGCGCCACGCCCGCGATGAGCGCAAAATAAAGATGCAGCGGCCCCGCATTGCTGGAACCTCCCCCGACCACAAACGGCACAGATAGCGCGCCAAACACCCCGAGCGTCGCCAAAAGCGGCCCATAGACCCAGCCGAGCAAAATCGCCAAACCACCGGTAAGGGCAAGGCCGATAAAGGCGGTTTCCTGCCCGATCAGCTGATAAAGCATATAGGCCGACAGCACCCCCGCAAAAATCGCCACCAGCCCCGCGCCCGCAAAAACCGAGGGCAACAGCGCAAAGCTGCCCGTTTCGTCACCGCCGGATTTGCGCCTTATATATTCGCCCACCCCGATCAGGCCCGCACCAAGGCCGATCGCGGCCAGCACCCGCATTTTGGGGCTGAGCAGGCCGTTTTCGACCCCGTATTGCACCAGAAAAACCCCCGCCAGCGCCAAGGATACCCCCGCCAGAATAAACACCCAGTTATCCTGCGCCCATTTGGCAAGCCATGCCAGCTTATCGCCGTTAAACACAAAGGATTTTCGCGCAGGGCTAACCTTGGGAGCCGGACGCCACGCGCTCGCGGCTTTTTCCGGCTCGGCAGGCGCTTCCGGCTCGGCTTCGGGTGCTTGCGGCTCGGGGCGGGGCAATGGCACGGCAATCGGCGCGCGGGTTTCGGAGATTTTCGCCTCCAGCGCCGCTATGCGTTTTTTCAGCCCGCCAAGCGCAATCGCCAGATAGATCGGCAAACCCACCGAAACCAGCAGAAACAAGCCGCCAAGAAGAAAAATCTCTTCCATATCACCACCCTCACGTGCAATTCAGCACTGAAGGTAACCGGATTTGTTACATTTAGCAATTCTTCCCCTGCGACACCCTGCCACAATTTGGCCTTTTGCAATCGCGGGCAAAGCGCATAGCTATAGGGAAACGAAAGGATACCCCATGGCTTTGCCCCCCCGCTTTCCGATCACCGCCGAGCAGATTGACACGGTCGTCGCTAGCTTTTACGCCCGCGTGCGCCAAGATGCGGTGCTTGCGCCGGTGTTTTTTGCCAGCATCCCCGATGACGCCGCCCGCTGGGAACATCACGAGGCCAAAATAGCCCGTTTCTGGCGCAATGCCATCCTGCACGAGCGCAGCTATAGCGGCAATCCACAGCACATGCATTCGATGCGCCCGATGATCAAACCCGGGCATTTTGCCATTTGGCTCGGGATATTTGACGAGGTGCTGGCCGAGACCCTGCCCGAAGACCTCGCCAAAAGCTGGAGCGCGCTGGCGCATCGCATCGGCGCAGGGCTGCGCATGGGGGTGGTGGCCAACCAGCAGCGCGAAGGCGGGGTGCCGATTTTGCGCTAAAGCTTTTTGAAGGTCAGGTAATGCGGCACGCGGCCCTCGCGCACGGCTTTGGCCTCGTAGCGGGTGCGGTGCCAATCGGCCCATGGCTTGCGCCAGCTATCCGGCCCCTCGGCGATCCACTCAAAATCATCCCGCGCCGTCATATGCTCCAGCGTGTGGCGCACGTAATCCTCGATATCGGTCGCCACCCTGAATTCCGCTCCCGTTTTCAGCGCCCGCGCCAGCGGGTCAATATTTTCGGCATTCACAAAGCGGCGACGGTGGTGGCGTTTTTTCGGCCAAGGGTCCGGATATAGCAAAAACGCCTTGTCGAGCGAGGCCTTAGGCAGCACATCCAGCATATCGCGGGCATCGCCTTGCAGCACACGGGCATTTTCCACCCCCTGCTCGGCGATGCGCGGCACCAGCATGGCCACGCCGTTTACATAGGGTTCGCAGCCGATAATCCCAACCTCGGGATAGGTTTGCGCCATGTGCAGCAAATGCTCGCCGCCACCAAAGCCGATTTCGAGCCAAACGGGGCGGGCATCGCCAAATAGTGCCTCGAGATCAATCGGATGCCGCTCGGGGTTTTCCGCCCAGCTTACGCCGGGGGGTGTCAGCTCCTTCAGCGTGGTTTCCAGATGCTCGATCTGGCCCTTGCGCAGGGTTTTGCCATGCAGGCGGCCATAAAAATTGCGCCATGGGGCACCGTGCGGGGCGGGGGGTATGGTCATGTCAGCTCTCCGGTTTCGCCCCGTGCATAGCGAACCCTGCACCAAGGGTCAATTCTTGCTGGGTGGATCAGGATAGGCGCGGGTAAAAACCATACGGTCGCCTTCGGAAAGATCTGGGCGATAACCATAGCCGCCATGGTTAAAGGCTTTGATACCCGCCTCGCTCTCGATCCGGTTTTGCACCACAAAACGCGCCATCATGCCCCGCGCCCGCTTGGCAAACAGGCCCACCACTTTGCGATTGCCTTCCCGCTCCTCCATGAAGACCGGCGTGATCACCCGTGGCTGCAAGGCCTTTGGCGCCACCGCCTTGAAATACTCGACAGAAGCGCAGTTCAGCAAGATCGGCGCGCCGGTCTCGTTGATCGCCTCGGCCAGACGCGACCCCCAATATTGATACAGGGTCTTGCCGCGCCGCGTGGCAAGGCGGCTGCCCATTTCCAGGCGGTAAGGCTGGATATTATCCATCGGGCGCAGCAGGCCATAAAGGCCGGAAAGCAGGCGCAGATGATCCTGGGCATAGGCCATATCCTCGGCGCTCAAGGTCTCGGCCTGCAAGCCGATATAGGTATCGCCATTAAAAGCCAGCGCGGCGGGTTTTACCTGCTCGGGCGTCGGGACCTCGGCGAATTCCTGAAAGCGGTCATGGTTGAGCTTGGCCAAGGCGGGGCTGAGATGCATCAGCTTTTGCAGCTTAACCACGCTAAGGCGCCGCGCGGTGCGGCTTAAGCTATAGGCATCGGCCTGAAAATCCGGCTCGGTGGCGTCGATTTTCAGCGGGGCGCGATCAAAGTCCAGCTTCTTGGCGGGGGAAATTACGGTGAGCATATCGGTCTCCTTTGGCACTTTCTAGCGCCTCTCCGATCGCGCGGCAAGCCGGCAAAGCTGGTCAAATTCGCGCAAGGCGGCTAGGCTCGGGGCATGATGGATTCTCTTGCCCTCCCCGCCGCCGCCATGGCGATTTTTGTTAGCGCCTCGATCTATGGTTTTGGCTTTCTAAACGCCGAGATCAGCGCATGGCGCAGCTTTTGGAAAACCCTGCCGGTGGCGATTATCGCGGCCTTTGTGCTGGCTTCGGGCGGGGGCTGGCTTTTGGGGCTGGCGCTGATCCTGAGCGCGGTGGGGGATTACTTTTTATCGCGCGAGGAAGATCGCTTTACCCTTGGCCTGGTGTCGTTTTTGCTGGCGCATCTGCTTTATATCTGGCTGTTTTGGCAGATGATTAGCGGGGCCGGTTTCGGCTGGGGGCAAGGGCTGATGCTGGCTTATGCCGTGGCTTACGGGGCTTATCTCTGGCCTCGGGCGGGGGAATACCGCGTGCCGGTTCTGGCTTATGTTCTGGTGATTACCGCGATGGTCAGCAGTGCGTTCTGGCTGCCGGCCGGATATTTGCTGG
>WFUK01000151.1 GCA_015485015.1 Paracoccaceae bacterium
AAAGACCCGATCCGGCTTTCCTGGCCGCCTGCGGCGAGGCGCTGGGCGCGCAGGTGACGGGCGAGTTTTTGCAATGTCAGGTCGAGGTCGGGACCAAGCCCCATGCCCGCGTGGCCGATGCTGCCGCCGAATTGCTGGGTCTGCGCAAGGGGGTGGCGGAGTGCGCCACGCGCTTTGGCTATGCGCCGATTGCCGCCTCCACCCATCCTTTTGCCAAATGGCGCAGCCAGCATCACACCCGCAAGCAGCGCTATGATGCGCTGAGCGATAATCTGGGGCAGGTGGTGCGGCGGATGCTGATTTGCGGCATGCATATCCATGTCGGGATCGAGGACGAGGACGAGCGCATTGATCTGATGGGGCAGGTCTCGTATTTTCTGCCGCATTTGCTGGCCTTCAGCACCTCCTCGCCGTTTTGGGAGGGGGATGATACGGGGCTTGCTTCCTACCGCCTGTCGGTTTTTGACGCTTTGCCCCGCACCGGCCTGCCCGATCCGGTGGAAAGCTATGGCGAATATCAGCGGCTGGTGGGGGCGCTGGTGAAGGCTGGCAGCATCGAGGATGCCACGCGGATCTGGTGGGATATCCGCCCCTCGGATAAATTTCCGACGCTGGAGCAGCGGATCACCGATATTTGCGGCACGGTTGAGGAAACGGCGGCGATTGCGGCGCTATATCAATCGCTGCTGCTCTATTTTCATCGCCTGAAAGAGAGCAATCAAAAATGGCGGCGCTATCCCAATACCCTGATTCTGGAAAACCGCTGGCAGGCGCAGCGCCACGGGGTGCAGGGCGATTTGATCGATTGGGGGCGTGGCGAGATGGTGGCATTTTCCAGCTTGGCGGCAGAGTTGGTAACGCTGGTTTCGGAGGAGGCGGCAGAGCTTGGCTGCCTGAAGGAGCTGCAATATCTGAATGTCATTGCCAAAAACGGGTCTTCGGCGATGCGCCAGCGGCGGGTGCATCGGCAGGCCATGCAGGGTGGCGAAAGCAATGAGGGCGCGCTGAGGGCGGTGGTGGGCTACTTGGTGGATAGTTTTGCTGGTGAAAACGGCCCAACCCCAAGCAGGAATGACGAGGCATAATCCCACAATATCAGGGTGCTAAAGCCTTCAAGGCTTTGGATGTGGCGCAAGGGCAGCTGCTGCTCGCCCGAAATTTCGGGAAAGGGAAAGCGGGTTGGCGGGCCAAGATCCCCCACGCGCGGGGCGCGGTGCAGGGCAGGATCGCTGCTGGAATTGGGGATGCCTTTGATCAGCGCCCAGCCCGGCTCGGCCGCGCCGTCAAACAGGAAATCTTCGCTGGTGGATAGGAAAACACCTTCATCCTGAAAATACAGAATGAAGGTGCCCCTTAAAATATGGCCGCCGCGCCCGGAAAATGATCCTTTGGCTAATATCAGATCAAAGACTTCCGTCATGGGTTTTGTCCAAGCCCGCCTTTTCCCGATCTGGGGTCAGGATAGGGCGGGCTTGGCGCAAGTGGCGCGGCGATGGCTGGCCAAAATAGCCAGCGGGAAATGGCTTTATAAAATTCTTACTCGTTATCAACAGCTTCACAATATCGAGCCGCTGCAAAAGTTTCGTGAATATCGCGGCGGGTTTGGCGGGATTTTTGCCCAAAACCGTGATTAATCCGTGAAAAGCTGCTTGGCGGCCAAGGCGGGTTTGACCCAAAACGATAAATTTGCTCTTTGAGGCCTGAAGGAGTGCTGGATGAACACGAAAAACGAATGGTTTTGGGATGGGTATACCGATTGGGAGCGGCATCTGGCGGATGATCTCGATGGGAAAGATCCGTATTCTCCGGTATTTTTGCGGCTAAAAGCCAAGGGCGGGCTGGCTGAATTTTTGGCGGCGCTTGCGAAGGTCAGTGCCAAAACCATCGCCGAAGAGCTAGCTTATCTCGCGGCCTTTCCAGCGCAGCAGGCCGAGGCTTATGCCTATGTAAAAACGGCTGATCTGAAAGATCATCACAAGCGGGAAAAGCTGGAAGAAGCGTTTTATCTGCTGGATGTCGGGGCGAGTGTGGTTTTGGCCAAGGGCGCGGCACAGGTCCCGCTGCAAGCCCCGAAGAAAACCTCACCAAGCGGGCCGGTGGTGGCGATTGTCGATGATGGTATCGGCTTTCTCAATCGCGCCTTTCGCAAAGATGGAAAAACCCGTTTTGGCGCTTTCTGGATACAGGCATCCGAGCGCGAGAGCGGCGATGGCATTGCCCTTGGGCGGGTGCTGGCGGCGGATGAAATTGATGGCATATTGGCCAATCCAGCGCTGGACGAGCCTGCCGCCTATCAGCAGCTGAACGACGAACTTTTGCCTGTGGGCGCGCAGCGCAGCACCGGGCAGGTGTTTAGCCATGGCAGCCATGTGCTGGATCTGGCGGCGGGGGCCGCGCCGGAAACCCCCGATTATCAAGCGGCAAAAAACTGGCCTTTGCTGGCGGTTCAGCTGCCGCCAAGCTCGGTGGCCGATACCTCGGGAAACCGGTTCGAGGCGCATATGGTGATGGCGGTGCGCTGGATTTTGGCGCAGGTGCAGATGCGGTTTTCGCCGCTGCCGCCGGTCGTGATCAATCTGTCTTTCGGCATGATGGCGGGGCCGAAAAATGGCACCAAATTTGTCGAATACCAGATCGCGCAAGAGCTGGCGCGCTTTCCACAGGCGCAGGTGGTTTATGCCTATGGCAACGGCTATCGCAGCCAGCAGGTGGCGCAAATCACCACGCCGGATCAAAGCCTTAGCTGGGTGGTTCAGCCCGATGATTTTGCCCCGAGCTATGTCGAGATCATGGGAGCCAAAGCCGCGCCGCTTCCGGCCGGGCTGGAGATCAGCCTTAGCGGCCCGGCGGGGCAGAAAACCGGCTATATCAGCCTGCCCGAGGATGGCTCTGTTGATATTTCGCCCACGGCGCGGCTCTATCATGTTGGCCCGCGCATGGTGGACCCTTCCGGCATTTTCCGCCCTGCGCACTATATGATTGCGCTCGCCCCCACAGCCAGCCGCGATGCTGGCGCGCGCCTTGCGCCTGCGGGGGGATGGGAAATCCGCCTGCGCTGTGCTGATCCAGCGGCGCTGGATATCTCCCTGCAAATTCAGCGCGGGGATACCGCGCCGGGCTATGGCGCGCTCGGGCGGCAATCCTATTTTGAAGATGCACATGCCTATGGCTGGGATCCCGAAACGCAGGATTATAGCGCGCCTGGCCCGCAAAGCGCGCTGCGCCGCACGGGGACGCATTCGGCCATGAGTTCGGTTTATGCCGGATTTGACACCAGCGTAAAGGCGCGAATGCATACGGTTGGCGGCGCGGTGCTGGCTGGCGCAGGGGTGGTTCCGGCGCGCTATAGCTCAAGCGGCGAGGGCGATGGCCCCAGCGATAGCGCAATCAGCGATGATGGTTTTGCCCTGACGGGGGTTTTGGCCAGTGGCACCTATTCCGGCACCGTGCAGCAGATGAACGGCACCAGCGTGGCCGCGCCGCGCATTACCCGCGATCTGGCGCATAAGGCCGCTGGCACAAATTCAGGAAAAGCCATAGCCAATGCCGAGAACCTTGATCGGTTATCGGCATCGGTCTTGATAGAGCCAGCGCGCGGGCGGCGCTAGTGGCTCATTTCAGCCTCGGCGCGGTGCCATAGTTCGTGTAGCAGGCTGTCTTTACCAGCGGTCTGGATCGAGCTTTCGGCCTTCGGCGCAACCTTGGTTTTCAGGGTGTGCAGGTTAAAATCATCCATATCCTTGCCGCCATATTGCCGCCCTAAGCCGAGCTTTTTATGCCGTTTCATATGCGCAACCAGATATTCCGCCAGCGATATCCCGAGCAAGGCCCCCGCCGTAGAATCCGTCGGGAAATGCACGCCCGCCACGGTGCGATTGGTGGCGATGCGCGCCGCGAGCCGCATGGGCTGGCTTTCTTTTTCAATCGCCTCGGCCGCGCTATTGCCACTGGTCAGGGCCTCAAAAACCGTGGCCATGGCAAAGGCTTCGGTGGCATGGCCGCTGGGCCAGCTTCCGTGCGTCGGGGTCTGGATCAAAGGCTGCACTTCGCGCGCAAAGCTCATCGGGCGCGGTATGCCCAGGCGGTGCTTGACCGGCATTTCCACAAAAGCCGCCATGCGCTTAACCGCGCGCAAAAGCGCCAGCGTCCACGGGGTGCCGTCTTGCTGCAAATAGGAAATTGCGCCGAAAAATGAAACGATATCCGTAAGCTGCACCTGAATTTCCGGCAGGCGATCCATGCGCAAGTCAGCGGCAGATTTCACAAAGCCAAGCTGGGCCTCGATCATATCCGAACCATTTTCCGGCGCTGACATTTTGATCAGGCTTTTCATTTTTCCGGCGGGCGCGCGGCCCATTACATCGGTGTCGTTTACATGGAAAAGCTGGTAAATCTCGTAATCCAACACCACGCCGCGGCTATCATCATCCAGCCGCGCAAAGCCCTCCCATGAGGCCGCATCTGGTTTTGGGCTGTGCTTTGCGGTGGGCTTGCCATCCCAATGGTGCTGGATGCCATCGCGGGTATTGGCCAGCGCGGTGCTGAGAAAGGCCGAGGCCTCGCTGCCGGCATGATCAAGCCCGTTGCCATATCCGCCGGCAGCCTTGCCGCCTTTGCCACCCTTACCCCCTTTGCCGCCATAGCCGGCTTTTCCGCCCTTGCCGCCTTTTCCACCTTTGCCGCCCTTACCACCTTTACCACCATAACCAGACATATTCGTTCTCCATGTTTCGGATCAGTTGCGCACAGGGTTGTTATTTTTGCCTTTACTGTCAAAGCAATAGTGGGGATCTGTTTGAGATTTACGGATTTTTTACGTTTGAACAGAATAATTGCGAAATTCGCCGCCCCGTGCTATGTGGAATATGAATTTGTGGGGATTAATCGGTGGGTCCGAAGGTAAAGCTACAATTATTCGGAATTTTGAGTATCGTCTCTGAAAGTGGCGAAAACCTCACTCCGAAAAGCGCCAAGGCTTGCGGGCTGTTGGCGTTGCTGGCGGCATCTCCGGATATGCGCCGCCCGCGCCGCTGGCTGGAAGACAAGCTCTGGAGCGATCGCGGACCAGACCAAGCCAGCGCCAGCCTGCGCCAAACCCTGAGCCAGCTTCGCCGCACCTTCAAGAGCCATAACGGCCTGCTGCTTATTGACCGCAAATCGGTGCGCTTGCATCCGGATTTTATCGAGGTGGATCGCACCGCCCCAGACGGCCCATCGGGGCCGCAATTCCTCGAGGGGCTGGATATCCGCGATCCGGAATTCGAAAACTGGCTGCGCGAACAGCGGCAATATTATGAGAATCAAACCACCGCCCCCGCCTTGCCGATGGCCACGCCCAGCAAGCGCCTGATGGTGCGCAGCCGCTTTGA
>WFUK01000152.1 GCA_015485015.1 Paracoccaceae bacterium
ATCTATATCTCGTTGTTATTGCTCATTTAATAGTTTTTCATTCTTTTTTCGTGCATTTCTGGAAATATTTTTTATTATAAGGAAAACCAGTTTTCGGAGGCTCCATGACAGTCGAATTCGCTGATAAGCCCAAGCGCGGCCGCCCGCGCAGTTCCACCTCGGCCTCGGTCGCGCAGCCGGTGCAGGCGCTGGATCGAGGGCTGACCATTCTGGCCGCCCTCGCCAAGCATCGCAGCGCCGCCCTTAGCGCACTGGCGCGGCAGGTTGAAATGCCCCCCTCCACGGTGCATCGCTTTCTGGCCACGCTGCAAACCCACGGCTTTGCCGATTTTGATGGTCAAACGCAGGAATGGTCGGTCGGGATCGGCGCATTTCGGGTCGGCAACACCTATTTGCGGCGCTCAAACCTCGTGGAGGCCGCCCAGGCCCCGATGCGCAGCTTGATGGAGCAAACCGGCGAGACCGCCAATCTCGGCATCGCCGATCAGGGCTTTATCGTGTTCATTTCGCAGATCGAAACCCAGAATCCGATTCGCGCCATGTTTCAGGCGGGGGCGCGCAGCCCGATGCACGCCTCGGGCATTGGCAAAGCCATGCTGGCCTATTTGAGCGCCGCCAATGTCGAGCAAGCCTTGCGCGCCAATGGCCAGCCCAGCTTCACCCCGCAAACCCTGACCACCCCCGAATCCCTGCATCAGGATCTGGTGCGCAGCCAAGCGCGCGGCTGGTCTTTTGATAATGAGGAGCGCCATACCGGCATGTGCTGCATCGCCGCGCCGATCTTTGATCGCGAAGGGCAACCGGTGGCTGGCGTTTCCGTATCCGGCCCCGCCGCGCGCTTCACCCGCGAAATGATCGCCAGCACCGGCCCTCTCGTGCAGCAAACCGCAGCCGAGATCACCGCCATTACGGGCGCTTGAATAGCGAGGGCTTGACGCCGCGCGGCCTTCCCCTTTACCAGAAAGCATGAGCGCGCCCCTTCCCATAGAGCCGATCCTGCCAGAGCTGCTTTTGGCGCTCTGCGATAAAGGCTGCGCCGTGTTGCAAGCGCCACCGGGGGCGGGCAAAACCACCCGCGTGCCGCTTTACCTGCTGGAAAACGATTTCTGCCAAGGTCGCATTTTGATGCTGGAGCCACGCCGCGTCGCCACCCGCGCCGCCGCCGAGCGCCTCGCACAAGGGCTGGGGGAAAGCGTGGGTCAAACGGTCGGCTACCGGATGCGGGGCGAGAGCAAGGTCTCGAAAGCCAGCCGGATCGAGGTGGTGACCGAAGGCATATTAACCCGCATGATCCAGTCTGATCCCGAGCTTTCCGGCGTCGGCTGTGTGATCTTTGATGAATTCCACGAGCGCTCGCTGCATGCCGATCTGGGCTTGGCGCTCTGCCTTGAAGCCCGCGAGGCGCTGCGCGAGGATCTGGCGATCCTGGTGATGTCCGCCACGCTGGACGCCGCGCCGGTGGCGGAAATGATCGGCGCGCCGGTGATCACCGCCATGGGCCGCAGTTTCGAGGTAGAAATCCGCCACCTGCCCCGCCCGATGGGCAAGGCGCGGTTTGAGCCAGCCATGGCGGCGCTGATCGAGCAAGCCTTGCGCGAAACCGAGGGCGGGGTGCTGGCCTTCCTGCCGGGAGCGGGCGAGATCCACCGTGTTTCCGGCCTGATAAAGCCGCAAAAAGGCCTTGAAATCATGCCGCTTTATGGCGCGCTGCCCTTTGCCGAACAGCGGCGGGTATTGGCCCCGCTCAAGGCTGGGCGCAAGCTGGTATTGGCCACCTCGATTGCCGAAACCTCGCTCACCATTCCCGATATTCGGGTGGTGGTGGATGGCGGCAAGGCCCGCCGCGCGGCTTTTGATGCCAATGCCGGCATGCAGCGCCTGATCACCACGCGGGTAAGCCGCGCCGAGGCCACACAGCGCGCGGGCCGTGCAGGGCGGGTGGCCAAAGGCGTGGCCTATAAGCTGTGGTCGGCGGGCGAAGAAGGGGCGTTGCGCGCTTTTGCCCCCGCTGAAATCGAGGCCACAGACCTGAGCGCGCTGGTGCTGGAACTGGCGCAATGGGGGGTGAGCGACCCCGCCGATTTGCATTTTCTGACCCCGCCCCCTGCGGGTGCTTTCAAGGCGGCGCAATCCCTGCTCACCAC
Organism: Paracoccaceae bacterium; assembly: GCA_015485015.1. Taxonomy (GTDB): domain Bacteria; phylum Pseudomonadota; class Alphaproteobacteria; order Rhodobacterales; family Rhodobacteraceae; genus UBA3077. Next base: position 2,145 of record WFUK01000152.1, read on the forward strand.
CCTTGGCGCGTTGAAAAACCAGCGGATCACCGAGCATGGCAAGGCGCTGGCGGCGCTGCCGCTGCACCCTCGGCTCGGGCAAATGCTGCTGCGGGCGGGGGGCGATCAGGCGGCCCTGCTCGCCGCGCTGTTGGAGGCCCGCGACCCGCTATCGGGCGCGCCGGTGGATTTGGCCCTGCGGATCAGCGCCTTGCAAAACGAGCGCAAGTTTCGCGATCGGCACCCATACCGGCTAGATAGTCGCGCGCTGAAATCCATCCGGCAAGAGGCCAGGCGCTTCAAAAAACCACTAAAGCAGGAAGCCTCGCTCGGGGCGCTGTTATCGCTGGCTTATCCGGACCGGATCGGCAAGCTGCGCGCGGGCGGCAAGGGGCGGTATTTGCTGTCGGGCGGCAAGGGCGCAACCATGCCGGAGGGCGAAAGCTTGGCTACGCCCCTGATCGTGGCGGCGGATCTGGATGGCGATCTGCGCGAGGCCAAAATCCGGCTGGCGGCCAGCCTGAATGAAAGCGAGCTGCGGCGCTGGCACGGGGATAATCTGCAAGATCTGCCCCTATGCGAATGGTCCAAGCGCGAGCGCATGGTGGTGGCCCGCCAGCAGGTGCGGCTCGGTGCGATTGCGCTGGAGGACCGCCGCTGGCAGGACCCGCCCGAGGCGGCGGTGGCCGCAGCCATCACCGAGGGCATTCGCGATATGGGGCTGGCCTGCCTGAACTGGAGCCGCGAAGCGCGCTATCTGGTGGCGCGGGTGGAATGGCTGCGGGCCAAAGGCGAGGCGCTGCCCGCGATGGACGACGAAGCCTTGATGCAGGATCTGGAAAGCTGGCTCACGCCCTATCTGGGCCGCTGCAAAAACCGCAGCGATCTGGGCAAGCTCGACCTGCGCCAGCCCTTATTGGCGCGGCTGGGCTGGGAGGGGCAGCAGGTGCTGGATAAGCTGGTGCCGGAAACCATCACGGCACCAACCGGCACCAAATTGCCGATAGATTATAGCAGCGAGCCGCCGATGGTTTCGGTGCGGCTGCAAGAGATGTTCGGGCTGAATATTCATCCGACGGTGGGACCGGATCACCTGCCGCTGTTGATCGAGCTGCTCTCCCCCGCCCGCCGACCGGTGCAAACCACCGCTGATCTGCCGAATTTCTGGAAGACATCCTATAGCGATGTGCGCAAGGATATGCGCGGGCGATACCCGCGCCATCCATGGCCCGAAGACCCGTGGGCCGCGCCGCCCACCCGGCGGGTTAAACCGCGCGGCAGCTAAAGGTTATTTGGGCGGTTCGTCATCGATATCCATATTTTTGATCTCGGCACCGCGCTCGGTCAGCATAACGCTGATGATATCGGCCATCTGCTTGCCCGCCGGCCGCCCCGTGGCCCCGCCCACACCGATGTTTTTCCCAAAAGCCCACCACAGCCCCGGCGCCCAGCCGCGCTGCACCGGCGTTTTGGTCTGGATCAAAAAGCCGGCCGATGGGCGAAAGGCAAAAAAGCCGCGATCGACCTTGCGGATATCTTCAAAGCCGCAGAATTTGCGGCCATGGCTATCAAAAAGCCCCTCGGTGGTGAGGATCAGCGCGCTGGTGGTCGCGAGCCAAAACCGCCACGCGAACCACAAAAGACCAAATCCGGTGAGCGCCAAAATGGCCGCCGAGACGGTGGTGATCCCCGAGCCTGTGGCCACGATATAAAGCAAAAACAGGCCAAGCCCTCCTTGCATCGCCAACCCGATATTTCGGCGGACGGACGAGACTTCCAATCGGGCTAATTCGCGGGCCATGGTTATTTCCTATCTAGATTTCTGTGGCTTTATGCCGCAAAGCCCGCGCCTGCGAAAGCACAAATATGCTTCACGGATTGTGTCAGGGATATTTCAGGGCCAAGATCGGTGTTGAAATAGCCGCAAGCTTCAAGCACAAACAATCGAGAGCAGAAAAAAGGACACATAAAATGTGCGGTATTATCGGAATTCTGGGCAAAGCAAACACCACCCCTTTATTGGTCGAGGCGCTGACGCGGCTGGAATATCGGGGCTATGACAGCGCCGGTGTGGCCCTGATCACCGATGCCGGGCTGGAAACGCGGCGCGCCGTTGGCAAGCTTTCGGCGCTGGAGGCCGCGCTGGAAGCGGCTCCGGTTAGCGGCCATAGCGGCATTGGCCACACCCGCTGGGCCACCCATGGTGCCCCGACCAAAGCCAACGCCCACCCGCATATGGCGGGGCCGGTGGCGGTGGTGCATAACGGGATTATCGAGAATTTCCAGCCGCTGCGCGATGAGCTATTGGCCAAAGGCCGCGTGTTTACTTCCGAGACCGATAGCGAGGTCGTGGCCCAGCTCTGCGCCGAATATATCGAGCAGGGTCTTTCGCCGCAAGACGCGGTAAAGGCTTGTTTATCCCGCTTTACCGGCGCTTTTGCGCTGGCGTTTCTGTTTGATGGTGAAGCGGATTTGATGATCGCGGCGCGGCGCGGTTCACCCCTGGCGATTGGCCATGGCGATGGCGAGATGTTTATCGGTTCCGACGCGCTGGCGCTGGCGCCGTTTACCAACCGGATCACCTATCTTGAAGAAGGCGACTGGGCGGTATTGACCCGCGAAAGCCATCAGGTTTTCGATGCGCTCGGCAATGCGGTGTCGCGCGCCGAGGTGGTGGTGAATATGGATGCGATGCAGGTGGATAAAGGCAATCATCGGCATTTTATGACCAAAGAAATTTTCGAGCAGCCCTCGGTGATGGCGCTGGCGCTTTCGCATTATCTTTCGCCGGATCACAGCCGCATTCAGGTGCCCGAAGGCGCGCCGGATTTCACCCGCTTTGATCGCCTCGTTCTGGTTGCTTGCGGCACGGCATATTATGCCTGCCATGTGGCGAAATACTGGTTTGAGCAGGTGGCGCGGCTGCCGGTGGAGATCGATGTCGCTTCTGAATTTCGCTATCGCGCGCCGCCAATTGGCCCGCGTGACGCGGTGATTCTCGTCAGCCAATCGGGCGAAACCGCCGATACCCTCGCCGCGCTGCGCTATGTAAAGGGCAAGGCGGGGCAGGTAATTGCCGTGGTCAATGCCGCCGAAAGCTCGATCGCGCGCGAGGCTGATTTGGCGCTGCCGATCAAGGCGGGGATCGAGGTCTCGGTCGCTTCCTCCAAGGCGTTCACCTGCCAGCTAACGGTATTTGCCAGCCTTGCCATTCTGGCCGCCCGCCAGCGCGGCGAGCTGGATCAGGCCGGTGAAAAAGCCCTGATCGAGCAACTGGTGCGCACCCCGCAATTGCTGGATGCCGCCTTGCAACAGGAACCACAAATGGCCAGCGTGGCGCGCGAGCTGGCGCGGGCGCGGGATATTTTATTCCTTGGGCGCGGGCCGCTATTTCCGCTGGCCATGGAAGGGGCGTTGAAGCTCAAGGAGCTGAGCTATATCCATGCCGAGGGCTATGCCAGCGGGGAGCTGAAGCACGGGCCGATTGCGCTGATTGATGAAAAAGTGCCGGTGATCTGCTTTGCGCCGGTGGATGATCTTTTTGATAAGACCGTCAGCAATATGCAGGAGGTAATGGCGCGCGGCGGCAAGGTGCTGCTGATCAGCGATGCCGAGGGGATTGAGCGCGCGCGCGAAGGCACATGGGAAACGCTGGAAATGCCGAGCTGCGATCCCTTTGTTGCGCCGATCCTCTATGCGATTCCGGCGCAGCTTTTGGCCTATCATACCGCGATTGAAAAAGGCACCGATGTGGATCAGCCGCGCAATCTGGCGAAATCCGTTACCGTGGAATAGCTTGGGGACTAGAATTCCACACCTTCTTGCGCCTTGATGCCCGAGCGGAACGGATGCTTGAGCAGCTCCATTTCCGTGGCGAGATCGGCGATTTCCAGCAGCTCCGGCTTGGCGTTTCGTCCGGTCAGCACCACATGGGTCATCGCCGGTTTTTCCTCGCTCAAAAAGCGCACCACCTCGGCGATATCAAGATAATCATAGCGGATGGCGATGTTGATCTCGTCCAGCAATACCATCTGGTTGCGCTCGTCCAGAATCAGCGCTTTGGCCTTTTCCCATGCCGCCTGCGCCATTTCTATGTCTCTGGATTTATCCTGGGTTTCCCACGTAAACCCCTCGCCCATGGCATAAAACGGGCAGATATCGGAAAACCGCTCGGTGATCAGCTTTTTCTCGCCGCTCTGCATGCCGCCTTTGATGAATTGCACCACCGCACAAGGCCGCCCCCAAGCGATATGCCGGAATATCATGCCAAACGCCGCCGAGGATTTTCCCTTGCCCTTGCCGGTATGCACAATCACCAGCCCCTTATCGGCGGTTTTGGAGGCCATGATTTTATCCCGTGCGGCCTTCTTTTTGGCCATCTTCATATTGTGCCGGTCAAAGTCTTCACTCATTGCGTTTCTCCTGCTGCTTTCCCTGCAATCAAACACAAAGTGAAAGATAAGGTAAGACGTTTTTATGCCGAGCTTAGCAAATACCCCTGCAATTGCCACTAACCATAAGCACCTCAATCGATAGACTGTTTGCAAGCTCGCAAATTTGAGGAAATCTAGGATGTATCTTTGTTGTGATTTGGGCGGTGCAACTGCCGATTGGCGGGATGATCAGGAAAACTCCAAGATAGCGCATGAGTAATCCACTCCGATAGACGAGAGCCGCGATTTTTTCCAAAGGCTAGAGCCGGTGATGAAGGCGCAAGGGTCATCGCTCACCCCCGAATTTTCAAATCCGCACAAGCCAATCATAAAGCGGCGGGACCGTTAATAACTTCCGACAGGAAATCAGGATATTCACCGCCAGCGTATTGCCTATTATCATTGTGGTTTTTTCCGTCTATCGATACATTACCCAAAATCGATAAATTTTTCTGCACCTGTTAGATTGAGAATCCCGATGGAAGCAATGGACTGCAACGGCAATGAACTGGCCGACGGCGATAGCGTGATGGTCAATAAAGACCTGAAGGTAAAAGGAATGGGCAAAACCCTGAAGCGAGGCTCGATCATCAAAAGCATTCGCACCACAGGCAACCCCGATCAGGTGGAATGCCGCATTGGCAAAGCCACGATCGTGCTAAAAACCCAGTTTTTGAAAAAATCTTAATTAGGTTGTAATGCGCGCGGCAATACGCCAAAACGGTGCCTATGATTGGTAAATCCGGTATCTGGCTTTTCGGAGCTTTGTTTTTGCTGCAAAGCTGCGTTCAGCCGTTGATGCCTGTTGCGCCATCGGGACCGGATTGCACCGCCCTGCGCTGCGTCGCCATCACATTTGATGGTGGCCCCACTGGAAATACCGCGGCCATTCTGGATATATTGGCCGAAAATCGCGCCAAAGCTACATTTTTTGTGATCGGTAAGCAGGTGGAGCGCCAGCCCGAGCTGGTGGCGAGAATGGCAGCCGAGGGGCATGAAATCGGCAACCATAGCTGGAGCCACGTGCCGTTCCCACGGCTTTCGCAAGCGCAAATCCTGAAAGAACTGGCCGATACCGATGCCGCAATCCAGATAGCCGCCAACGGCTATGCACCAAGGGTTTTCCGGCCGCCCTATGGCAGCTATAGCCCCCGTGTCGCCAGTATTATTGCTGATGCGCCAACCTATTGGGATCTGGATCCAAATGATTGGGAAATCACAAGCAGCGCCGAAATCGCGCAGCAGGTGCAGCAGGCAAGGCCGGGAATGATCGTGCTTTTGCACAGCTTCGCCGGCGCATCGCTGCGGGCCTTGCCCTCGATCCTGCAATCCTTTCAAACCCGAGGCTATACCATGGTAACCGTCAGCGAGCTGCGCCCGTAGGGTGGGGTTTTATCCCACCACCCGCTCACCCTGACAACCCCGCCAAAACCGCCTTGGCCGAATTGCTGCGCGGCTGCCACATCCCGCGCTCTATCGCCTCTTCAAACCGCGCCGCCATTTCTTTCAGCGCAGCTGGGTTGGCTTCCTCGATAAAATCGCGCGTGTCTTCGTCTTCGATATAAGCCGCATAAACCAGATCAAAATGATGGTTCGAAACGGCATTTGTCGTTGCCGCAAAGGCAAACATATAATCCAGCGTTGCCGCCATTTCAAAAGCGCCTTTATAGCCGTGCCGCTTCGCCCCGTTAATCCATTTCGGGTTCACAGCGCGTGAGCGCACCACACGATTCATC
>WFUK01000153.1 GCA_015485015.1 Paracoccaceae bacterium
CTTGAGCGAGACTTTGGCCCGCAAACCGGCGCGCAATACCCGCCGTGAATGTTCGCCGGTCAGGGTGCGGTGATCTTCGTCAAATACAAAATATTCCTGCCCGAGTTTTGAAACCGGAATAAGCCCGTCGGCTCCGGTCTCGTCCAGCTTCACAAAAATACCGAACCGCGCTACGCCGGAAACCACACCGGCAAATGAGGTGCCGACCTGCTCGGACAGAAAGGCGGTCAGATAGCGTTCGGTGGTGTCGCGCTCGGCCAACATGCTGCGCCGCTCGGTCTGGCTGATATGCTCGGCCGTGGCTTCAAGATTTTCGGCCTCGGCGGCGGTAAGCCCATCATCGCCCCATCCATGGGCTGCAATCAGAGCGCGATGCACGATAAGATCGCTATAGCGGCGAATGGGGGAGGTGAAATGGGCGTAGCGCTGAAGGTTCAGCCCGAAATGCCCGAGGTTTTTCGGGCCGTAATAGGCTTGGGTCATGGAGCGCAGAACGATCATATTGATCAGCTCGGCATGCTCGCCACCGGCGGCTTGATCGAGCAAGCGGTTGAGCTGCGCCGTTTGCAGTTTTTGCCCTTTGGCCAGCACCATCCCCACCGATTGCACGGTCTCGTGCAGGGCGTCCATTTTGTCGGGATTTGGCTCTTCATGCACGCGGTATATGAAATCTGCTTTGGCCTTTTCCAGCGTTTCGGCCGCGCATACATTGGCCATAACCATAAATTCTTCCACCAGCTTATGGGCGTCAAACCGATCGCGAAACGCAACCGAGATCACCACCCCCTCATCCGAAAGCATGATCTGGCGCTCGGGCAGATCAAGATGCAGGGGCTGGCGCTTTTCCCGCGCTTTTTTGGCCGCGCCGTAAGCAGCCCAAAGCGGCTTCAACGCGCTTTCCAAAATCGGAGCGGTGATCTCGTCGGGCACACCATCTATCGCGGCTTGCGCCTGATAATAGCTTAACGCCGCCGGAGATTTCATCAGGCCACGGGTAAAGCGATGCGAGATTTTTTGGCCGTTTTTATCCAGCACGATCCGTAGCGCAATACAGGGTCGCTCCACCTTTGCGTGCAAGGAGCAGAGATCACCCGAAAGCGCTTCGGGCAACATCGGCACCACCCGATCAGGGAAATAACTGGAATTGCCACGATTTTTGGCCTCGATATCCAGCAAGCTGCCGGGGCGCACATAATGCGCCACATCGGCGATGGCGACCCATACGATATGGCCCTCGCCATCGGGGTCCGGCATGGCGCAAATCGCGTCATCACGGTCGCGGGCATCGGGGGGATCAATGGTGAAAAGCGGCAAATGGCGCAGGTCTTCGCGGCTGCCAAGCGCCACCGGCTCTGCCGCTTCGGCCTCGGCCTCCACATCGGCGGGGAAATGATCGGGGATGCCATGCTCGTGAATGGCAATCAAGGAAATCGCCTTTGGCGCTGAAGGATCACCGATCCGGGCGACAATACGGGCACGCCCAAGGCCACGGGTGCGGCCACCGGTGTTTTCCGCCTCCACCAGCTCCCCGTCCCGCGCGCCGTTTCGCCCCTCGGGCGGGACTTGCCATTCACGGTCCGATTTTTTGTCAACCGGCAAAATACGACCGCCAAAATCTTGTGCCTTATAGATACCGATGATTTTTTCGGCCCCGCGCCCGATGCGACGAATCAAGCGGGCCTCTTTGGCCTTGGCATCGATCCGGCACAGCACCCGATCCCCGATCACCAAAGCCGGATCCCCCTTTTTCGCGACATAAAACAGACGCGGCGCAGCGCCATCGCCTTTCCAGTTTAGCGGCTCGGCCAGCAAATCACCGTCGCGATTTTGCTCCACCACATGCAGCAGCTCCACCGGTGCGAGGGTGTTTTTATCCTTAAAGATTTTCCGGTCTTTGGTGAGCTGTCCCTCGGCATAAAGCTCGCGCAAAATCTTTTTCAGCTCGATCCGCGCCTGCCCCTTTATGCCAAAAGCCCGTGCGATATCCCGCTTGGCGCTTTGGGATGGGTTTTCTTTGATCCAGTCAAGAATTTGGGCTTTGGTGGGGAAATGTTTCATATCCAGCGCTTAACGCGAAATGGGCAGTGGCGCAAACGCAAAAGCAGAGCCGAAGAGGGGCGAGACGCCGGGTAAGTGCCGATTATGGCTTTTCGACATGATTTTTGGATCACATGGCCCGCCAACGCTTGACCCTTTCCGGAGAAGGCGGTAGGTAGCCTTCGCGCCGGTTTAGCTCAGATGGTAGAGCGCGTGATTTGTAATCACGATGTCGGGGGTTCGATTCCCTCAACCGGCACCATTTTGATCTCGCGGCGCGCGGTGCCTCCGATGGGGCGGGCTATCCGCCCGGCGCACGGTCGTGCGCTTGAGTGTGTGCGGCTAGGCTTTTGGCTTGGGAGCGTTTCACCTCGCGGCGCGGCCTTTAACGTGTTTCTGGACATTGATGCTGCGCTGTGGATAGGATTGCCTGCGCGGTGGGCGCTTTCCCCCAATGAGGTGACGCAGATCATGACGGACGAATATATCCCCCCTAAAGTATGGAAATGGGAAAGCCAGAGTGGTGGCGCGTTTTCCAATATCAATCGGCCCATCGCGGGGGCAACCCATGACAAAGCCTTGCCCAAGGGCGCGCATCCGCTACAGTTGCACTCGTTGGCTACGCCAAATGGTGTGAAGGTAACGGTGATGCTGGAGGAGCTTCTGGCGGCTGGGCATAATGCCGAATATGATGCTTTTTTGATAGATATCGGCAAGGGGGATCAATTTGGCAGCGGGTTTGTCGAGCTGAATCCCAATTCGAAAATACCGACCATGCTGGACGCTGAAACCGGCGAGCGGCTGTTTGAATCCGGCTCGATCCTGCTATATCTGGCCGAGAAATTCGGGGCGTTTTTGCCGGAAAATCGCACTCAATGTATGAATTGGCTGTTTTGGCAGATGGGCAGCGCGCCTTATCTTGGCGGTGGCTTCGGGCATTTTTACAAATATGCGCCGGAAAAATTTGAATATGCCATTGATCGTTTTACCATGGAAGCCAAGCGCCAGCTGGATGTGCTGGATAGGCATCTGGCGGAGAACCGCTATATGTGTGGCGATGAATATTCGATTGCCGATATGGCGATCTGGCCATGGTATGGCGCTGTGGTGCTTGATTTGGTGTATGACGCGGCTGAATTTCTGGATGGAGCCGCTTATACCCACCTTATGCGCTGGGCCAAGGAGATCGAGGCGCGGCCAGCGGTGCAGCGCGGCGTGATGGTGAATCGCTCATGGGGACCAGAGGCGGGCCAGCTGCATGAGCGCCACGATTCCAGTGATTTTGAATTACGCACCCAGGACAAGATTGGCGGCGAAAGCTAGGCGATTTTCTGCATGTAATTCCTCAAGCCTGAATTCGGTCTAAGACACTGATTTCAGGCGATAAAACTCATAGGTAACTGACCTTACTAAACCAGTTTAGTAAGGTCAGTTGAACGAGCCGGAAAACCATGGTTTCGGGTTCTTTCGCAATCGGGGTTTTCCGATCAAGTCTTGCACCCCGCGCCCTTCCGAGCTACACCGATTTCTAAATCATTTAGCTTGGAATACACATGTCGATTGATATCAAAACCGCCCGTAAAGTGGCGCATCTGGCCCGCATCGAAGTGGCCGAAGACGCTTTGCCCCCGCTCGCCGATGCGCTTTCCAATATTCTGGCCTTTATGGAGCAGCTCAACGAGGTCGATATCGAGGGGGTTGAGCCGATGTCCTCCGTCACCCCGATGGCGCTGAAGCGGCGCAAAGACGAGGTGACCGATGGCGGCTATCAAGCCCAGATCCTCGCCAATGCGCCCGATACCCGCGAAGGCTTTTTTGCCGTGCCGAAAGTGGTGGAGTAGAGCATGACCGATCTTAGCAAACTGACCATCGCCGATGCCCGAGACGCACTGCGCAAGGGTGATTTCACCGCCGCCGAGCTGACCGAGCAATATCTCGGCGCGATTGAGGCCGCCGATGCCCTCAATGCCTTTTCCACCAACACCCCCGAGATCGCCCGCGCGCAGGCCAAGGCCGCCGATGAGCGCCTCGCCAAAGGCGACACCCCTGATATGTGCGGCATTCCGCTGGGGATCAAAGACCTTTTCTGCACCAAAGGCGTGCAAACCCAAGCCGCCAGCCATATCCTTGACGGCTTCAAGCCCGAATATGAAAGCACAATTACCAGCCAGCTATTTGATGCGGGTGCGGTGATGCTGGGCAAGCTTAACATGGACGAATTTGCCATGGGCAGCTCGAATGAAACCAGCTTTTATGGTCCCGTAACCTCGCCTTGGCGGCGCGGCAATCATGATGCCGCCCTCACCCCCGGCGGATCTTCGGGCGGATCAGCGGCCGCCGTGTCGGCGGATCTGTGCTTGGGCGCAACCGGCACGGATACCGGCGGCTCCATCCGCCAGCCCGCGGCGTTTACCGGCATTGTCGGGGTAAAACCCACCTATGGCCGCTGCTCTCGTTGGGGTGTGGTGGCTTTTGCCTCCTCGCTGGATCAGGCTGGCCCGATGGTCAAAACCGTGCGGGATAGCGCGATTATGCTGGAAGCCATGGCAGGGCATGACGCCAAAGACAGCACCAGCGCCAATCTCGCGGTGCCAAATTTTGAAGCGGCGCTTACGGGCAACATCAAGGGCAAGAAAATCGGAATCCCCAAGGAATACCGGCTTGAAGGCATGCCCGCCGAGATCGAAGCCCTCTGGGCCGAGGGCGCGGATAAGCTGCGCGATGCGGGGGCCGAGATTGTCGATATTTCGCTGCCGCATACCAAATACGCCCTGCCGGCCTATTATGTGATCGCCCCCGCCGAGGCCTCCTCCAACCTTAGCCGCTATGACGGCGTGAAATACGGCCATCGCGCCAAGCTGAATGCGGGCGAGGGTGTTACCGAAATGTATCAGCGCACCCGCGCCGAGGGCTTTGGCGAGGAAGTTCAGCGCCGCGTAATGATCGGGGCCTATGTGCTTTCGGCCGGCTTTTATGATGCTTATTATATTCGCGCGCAAAAGGTCCGCACCCTGATCAAGCAGGATTTCGAAAAGGTTTTTGCCGAGGGCATTGATCAGATTTTGACCCCCGCCACCCCTTCCGCCGCTTTTGGGCTGGGAGAGATGAAAGACGCGGACCCGATCAAAATGTATCTCAATGATGTATTTACCGTGACGGTTAACCTCGCCGGGTTGCCGGGGGTGAGCGTGCCGACAGGGCTGGACGCTAGCGGACTTCCGCTTGGGCTACAGCTAATTGGCCAACCATGGAACGAAGCGGATATGCTAAACACCGCCTATGCGCTAGAACAGGCCAGTGGCTTTGCGGCAAAACCGCAGCAATGGTGGTAGGAGATCAGTATGGGTATGGTTAAATTTGCAATATTGGGCGCGGTCGGGCTGGTTTTGGCCGGTTGTCAGGAAGAGGCTGGCTTCACCACACAATTCCCGCCGCTTGGTGGACAAAACGCGCTGGTGAATATGCCCGAAGTTGGCCCCCCTGCCGATCTCACCCCCGCGCCAACGGATGAAGCGATGGCGGAAAGCCTTTCATCGGCGGTGGATGCTGCCTTGCAAGACACCGCGCCACCGCCCGAAGCCGCGCCGGACGATATGGCCGGTGGCGGTGTTACCAATGTTGCCACAGGCGGCGCTGCGGTTAGCACGGGCGAGGGCATTGCTTCTGATAGCGGCGTTTTGAACCTTGCCGAGCAAAGCCAGGCCGAGCAGCTTCGCCTGCGCGAGCTGGACGCGGCGGCCCTGGAAGCAGCAGCGGCCAATCGGGTTATTATCCAGCCCGGCCAAATGCCCGAGGTGATCGCCAATGTGAATGTAATCACCTATGCGCGCGAAACCACAAATGCGGTGGGCGAGCGGCTTTATCGCCGCCCCAGCATTCGGCGCAGCAATTCCGGCCTGCAGTGCCGCAAATTTGATAGCGCCGATAACGCCCAGCGCAATTTCCTCGCTAATGGCGGCCCGCAAGATGATCCGCTAAATCTGGATCCCGATGGTGATGGCTTTGCCTGCCGCTGGTCACCCGAGGCCTACCGCGCTTTAGTGTTGGATTAGGGGTGGTGGGGTCAAACCCCACCCTACGGTTGGTTGCTACCAAATTGGGCTTCGAATACCGATAACAAGGCCCGCCCGCCTTGGGCTTCGCCGCCTTTTGGTCGTGCGGGGCGCGGCTCCGGTGTCCAGCCATATAGATCAAAATGCACAAAATTCCCGGCGTTTTTCACGAATCGTCGCAGGAAAAGCGCGGCGGTGATTGATCCCGCCATGCCGCCCTTGGGTGCGTTATCCAGATCGGCAATCCCCGGCTCGATCTGGCGCTCGTAGCCCTCCCAAAACGGCATCCGCCACAGGGGGTCGTTTTCATCACGGGCGGCGCGGGTGATCTTATGGGCCAGCCCGCCATCATCGGTATAAAACGGCGGCAAATCAGGGCCAAGCGCCACCCGCGCCGCGCCGGTGAGCGTTGCCATGCAGATCAGCATTTCAGGGGTTTCATCATCGGCCAAAGATAGCGCATCGGCCAGCACCAAGCGGCCTTCGGCATCGGTGTTGTTATTCTCAATCGTCAACCCATTGCGGGCGCGCAGGATGTCTTGCGGCCTGAACGCATTGCCGGAGATCGAATTTTCCACCGCTGGCACAAGCACCCGCAGCCGCAGCTTTAGCCCCAGCGCCATGATCATATGCGCCAGCCCCAGCACATTGGCCGCCCCGCCCATATCCTTTTTCATCAGCCCCATAGAGCCGCCGGGCTTGATATTCAGCCCGCCCGTATCAAAGCACACGCCTTTGCCCACCAAGGTAAGCTTGGGCGCACCCGGATCGCCCCAGATCATATCGAGCAAGCGCGGGGCCTGCTCGGCGGCGCGGCCCACCGCATGAATGAGCGGCAGGTTTTCCTTTAGCAAATCCGGCCCGACAATGGCGCTGGCTTGGCTGCTCGGCAGCTATCGCTTTGATAAATACGCCGCGCAACCACCACAAAAGGCGCGGCTGATCTGCCCGAACGGGCTGGACGGCGCGCGCATCGAGCTGGAGGCCGAAGCCGCATTTCTTACCCGCGATCTGATCAACACCCCCGCCAATGACATGGGACCAGAGGCGCTGGAGGCGGCTTTTTTTGCGCTCGCCAGCCAGCACGGGGCC
>WFUK01000154.1 GCA_015485015.1 Paracoccaceae bacterium
GGATGCGCATTTGCAGGAATCCGATCTGGGCAACGGCCTGCGCTTCGAGGTGCCGCTCACCCGCGAGGCGATGGCGGATTACCTTGGCCTGACCATCGAGACCGTAAGCCGGCAATTCTCGGCCCTGAAAAAATCAGGGGTGATTATCATGGAAGACGCGCGCCATATAACGGTGCCGGATTATGTTCGGCTGCTCGATGAGGCGTCCGATGATTCCGATGGCGGCTTTATCGCCTAATTTAGGTGTGAAATAGCGCCGCACTTGATGTGGATCAATGTTGTTTTAACCAACTTCAAGCACTAACCAAGCATAATAACGGGCGGAGTCTATCCGCCTGATTCTGAAATGAGGGCATTAATATGCAACATATGATCAAAGCGATTGTGCTTGGGGTAGTTATCCTCGCGGCCGCCATCGCCACCAATTTCGCAAGGGATCTGTCTTATCAGGTGCATGCGGTTATCATCATTCTGGTCGCGGGCTATCTGTTTACCCGCGAAATTGGAAAAATCGGAAACAAACCCGTGCCAGCCGAAACCGGCTATATGGACGGGGTTGTGCGCGCGGGGGTGATCGCGACGGTATTTTGGGGCCTCGCCGGCTTTACCGTTGGCGTCTGGATCGCTTTCCAGCTGGCCTATCCGGCATTGAACCTGAGCCAATATACCGACGGTTATCTGAATTTTGGCCGCTTGCGCCCGCTTCACACCTCGGCTGTGATTTTTGCTTTTGGGGGCAATGCCCTGATCGCCACGTCGTTTTATGTGGTGCAGCGCACCTCGGCGGCGCGGCTTTTTGGCGGTAATCTGGCGTGGTTTGTGTTTTGGGGCTATCAGCTTTTCATCGTTTTGGCGGCCACGGGCTATCTGCTCGGCTCGACCCAGTCAAAAGAATATGCCGAGCCTGAATGGTATGTGGATATCTGGCTGACGATTGTCTGGGTGGCTTACCTCGTGGTATTTGCCGGCACGATCTATAAGCGCAAAGAGCCGCATATTTATGTGGCGAACTGGTTTTACCTTGCCTTCATTCTGACCATCGCCATGCTGCATATCATCAACAACCTCTCGGTGCCGGTTTCGATCTTTGGCTCCAAGTCCGTATCGCTGTTTTCAGGCGTGCAGGATGCCATGGTGCAATGGTGGTATGGCCATAACGCGGTGGGCTTCTTCTTGACGGCGGGTTTCCTCGGGATGATGTATTACTTCGTGCCAAAACAGGCAGAGCGTCCGGTTTATTCCTATAAGCTTTCGATCGTTCACTTCTGGGCCTTGATCTTCCTCTATATCTGGGCTGGCCCGCACCACCTGCATTACACAGCGCTGCCCGATTGGGCGCAAACGCTGGGCATGGTGATGTCGATCATCCTCTGGATGCCTTCCTGGGGCGGCATGATCAACGGTCTGATGACGCTCTCTGGCGCGTGGGATAAGCTGCGCACCGACCCTGTGCTTCGGATCATGGTTGTGTCTATTGCTTTTTATGGCATGTCGACCTTTGAAGGGCCGATGATGGCGATTAAAGCGGTGAACTCGCTTAGCCACTATACAGACTGGACTATTGGCCACGTGCATTCCGGTGCTTTGGGCTGGAACGGTATGATCACCTTCGGCGCGATCTACTTCTTGACCCCGCGCCTATGGGGCCGCACCCGGCTTTACAGCCTGAAACTGGTGAATTACCATTTCTGGCTCGCGACCATCGGCATCGTGCTTTATGCATCCTCGATGTGGGTTTCGGGCATCATGGAAGGCCTGATGTGGCGCGAAGTTGATGCACAAGGCTTCTTGGTAAATACCTTTGCCGATACCGTAGCTGCAAAATACCCATTGTTGGTCATTCGCGGGGTTGGTGGTTTGTTCTATCTGACCGGCGGGATCATCATGGCGGTCAATGTTTGGAAAACCATTGTGGGGGCAGGAGATGCCACGCC
Source organism: Paracoccaceae bacterium (assembly GCA_015485015.1). Lineage (GTDB taxonomy): Bacteria > Pseudomonadota > Alphaproteobacteria > Rhodobacterales > Rhodobacteraceae > UBA3077. The sequence continues at coordinate 1,935 of WFUK01000154.1, forward strand.
AAAAGAAACCTCTAGCGCGATCCCCGCAGAATAAGGAACCGAAACCATGGGAATTCTAGACAAACACGGCCCTATTGAACGTAGTGCCACTCTTCTGATGGTGCTCTCCCTTATTGTGGTGAGCATCGGCGGGCTGGTTGAAATCGTGCCTCTGTTTTATTTGCAAAACACCATCGAGGATGTGGAGGGCATGCGGGTATATACCCCGCTGGAGCTTTCGGGACGCGATATCTATATCCGCGAGGGCTGCTATGTGTGCCACAGCCAGATGATCCGGCCCCTGCGGGACGAGGTCGAACGCTACGGCAATTATTCACTGGCGGCGGAGAGCCAATACGACCATCCGTTCCAGTGGGGCTCCAAGCGCACCGGGCCTGATCTGGCCCGCGTGGGTGGCCGTTATTCAGATGCATGGCATGTGGATCATTTGGTCGATCCGCGCTCGGTGGTGCCTGAATCCATCATGCCTTCTTATGCATTCCTGGCCAAGCGGAAGCTCGATATCGAATTCATCGAAGACCGTATCCGTGCGGACCAGATGGTAGGTGTGCCTTATAGCCAGGAAATGTATGACAATGCAGCGGTTGATCTGGAAGCCCAGCTTGACCCCTATTCAGACGGCATTGACGGGCTGTTCGAGCGCTATGGTGAAAACGTAGCGGCGCGCAATTTCGATGGCCAGCCAGAGCTGACCGAAATGGATGCGCTGATCGCTTATCTACAAGTGTTGGGCACGATGGTGGATTTCTCTACCTTCACCCCCGACGATAGCCGCTAGGAGGGCACAATGGGAACTCTATGGGAACAAGTGCTGGCAAACTGGTTTTTGCTGACAATGTTTACGATGTTTGTCGGCATTATCTTCTTTGCCTTCCGGCCAAGCGCCAAAGAGCAATATGAACAACTGCGCAGCCTGCCGCTGCGCGATGACGATGTCTTGCATGTAGACGAGTCGGGAGAGAAATAATGGCTAAAAAACCTGAAAAAAAGCAAGTCGAAACCACCGGCCACTCTTGGGACGGGATCGAGGAATATAACAACCCGCTGCCGCGCTGGTGGTTGATCACGACCTATCTCACGATCATCTGGGGCATTGGCTATGTGATTGCCTATCCGGCAATTCCGCTGATCAATGGCGCTACACCGGGCGTGCTTGGCTATTCGTCCCGCGCCGAGGTGCAAGCGGATATTGACGAGGTGAATGCCCGAAATGCACCTTTGGTGGCGCGGGTAAACGAGCTGGAACTGGCCGCGATTGCCGGTGACGAAGAGGTGGGCAGCTTTGCGATCAATGGTGGTCGTGCAGTATTCCAGACCTTCTGCTCCCAGTGCCACGGCTCTGGTGCGGCGGGCGCGCCGGGCTACCCGAACCTGCTGGATAATGACTGGCTCTGGGGCGGCTCGGTCGAGGATATTCACGAGACCATTTCGGTCGGTATCCGCTCCGAGGCCAATCTCGATACCCGCTTTTCGCAAATGCCGGCTTTTGGCGAATTCCTCTCGAAAGAGGAAATCGGCACGCTGGCGCAAGAAGTGTCGGCCTTCTCGGGCATTAACGGCGCGGAATCTACCGAAGACGGGGCGCTGCTATTTGCCGATAATTGCAGCTCGTGTCACGCGGTGGATGGCACCGGAGACCGCTTTCAGGGCGCGCCAAATCTGACCGATGCGATCTGGCTATATGGTAGCGATATGGCGACGCTGAACGAAACCATTTCGGAAGCCCGCTTTGGCGTGATGCCGGCATGGTCTGGCCGCCTGTCCGAAAGCCAAATCCGGCAGGCTTCTGTGTATATCCACTCTTTGGGTGGTGGCGAATAGGCTTCGTAAGGCAGCTTGAAACAATAAAAAACCCGGCTGCGAGGCCGGGTTTTTGTGTCTGTATCGCGGCGTTGGCCTAAAGGCTATCCTTGGCCTGCAACGACATTTGGTGGCTATCCTTATCGCTATCGGCAAACCATTTCAGCTCGTCGCGCAGGGAAACCACCGAGCCGATGATGATAAGCGCCGGACCTTTGATACCGGATTCAACCACACGATCCGCGATATTGCCAAGATCGCCGGTAACCACCCGCTGCGAGGTGCGGGTGCCGTTATCCACCACGGCGGCAGGGGTGGTGCGATCCAGCCCGCGCTTGATGAATTGCTCGGATAGAATACCAACCGAGCCAAGCCCCATATAAACCACCACGGTTTGATCGGGCCGCACGAGGCGCTCCCAGTCGAGATCCAGAATCCCTTCGCGGCCATGGGCGGTGATCAGCACGCAGGATTGCGCGTGGTCGCGATGGGTCAGCGGGATGCCGGCATAAGAGGCGCAGCCCGAAGCGGCGGTAATGCCGGGGATCACCTGAAACGGAATTTTATGCTTTGCCAGCAGCTCCAGCTCCTCGCCACCACGGCCAAAGATAAACGGATCACCACCCTTGAGGCGCAGCACCCGCTTGCCTTGCTGGGCCAGCTCCACCATCAGCTCGGAAATTTCCTCTTGCACCATGGCGTGCTGCTGCGGGGCTTTGCCCACGTATACCCGCTCGGCGTCGCGGCGCACGAGGGTCATGATTTCATCCGATACCAAGCGGTCAAACAGCACCACATCGGCGCGCTGCATGATGTGAAGCGCGCGAAAAGTAAGCAGGTCCGGGTCTCCGGGACCAGCGCCCACCAGGAATACTTCGCCGATTTGCGCGGATTTTGCGCCAGTGACAGCCGCGTCGAGATCCTCAAGCAGGCGGGCCGAGGCTTTTGTCTCGTCGCCAGCTAAAAAATGGTCGCCCACTTGGCCCTCAATGGTGTTTTCCCAAAAGCGACGACGGGATTCGGTGGTGGTCAGCTTGGCCATCACCGTTTCACGAAACCCGCCGACAAAAGCCGCGAGGCGACCATAGGCGGCGGGTAGCATCACCTCGATCCGCGCGCGCAGGATGCGGGCGATCACGGGCGCATTGCCGCCCGAGGAAATCGCCACCACCAAAGGCGAACGATCCACCACGCTCGGGGTGATGAAATCACAATATTTGGTCACATCGGCCACATTGACCAGCACCTTGGCGGCCTTGGCCATTTCATAAAGCCGCTGGTCGCGCGCCCCGATCTCGGAAGCGCCATAAGCCACCACGCAATCCTCGAAATCCGCTGGCTCGGGGGCGCGCAGATGATGCACCACGCGGGGATGCTCGCGCAATGTGCGGAATTCATCTGACATATTGGGGCAGAAAACATGCACAATCGCACCGGCAGAAAGCGCGCGCTCCACGCGGCGGGCGGCGGGGGTATTGCCGCCATCTACCAGCACTTTTTTGCCTTTAACATCGAGGAATATAGGAAGGTGGTCCATATCTGGCGCTTTCAATACTACTTAATAGGGGCGGTTTTACGCGCCTTGTTTTGTCGCCCAAGCCAGCATTTGCTGCCCCATGGCTTTGGCTTGCTCGGGACCGATATCGACAGCGGTAATCCGGTGGCCTTCGCGGATGGTCAGGCGCAAAAGATGCATGCCGCTTTCGTATTCGTGATCGTGCAAGCTGGCCTTGCGGGTGTAAGGCAGCTCGTAATTCTCGATCAGGGTCATGTCCTCAATCCCCATAATGGATACCCCGGGTAAAGGCGGCTTCCAATATCCACTCCCATTTTTTCGGGGTGTTTTTATAATCCGGCTTCACATCGAATTCGATAAACATTTCCCCCGATTCGCCCGCATGGGCCACGAGGCGCTCCAACTCTTTGAAATCAGTCACATCGGGGTGGCTGATGATCAGGTCACTTAGCTTGGCCATGATATTGTCCTTATAATCTGTTGTGAAACCGGATGCGGTAAAGCATGCGCTGGCTCGCGCCGATATCGGCATTTGGATCAAACGCGGTCCGGTTATGCAAGGTGTTGTTGTTGAGTATACCCTGACCGGGCTGCAAAGTAAGAGTGTGCAGATAGTCGCGCTCTGCTTCCAGCAGCTCTTGCAGCAAGGCGGCGGCTTTTTGGGTGGCCTCGTTCTTCCAGCTGATCGAGCGGGTGCGGGCGGTGTAGCGCATGATGAGCCGGCCATCCTCGATGAAAAACACCGGCCCGATACTGACCGGGCGCACGGTGCCATCGGCCTCGGGGCTTTCGGGGATGGTCATGGCTTGCGCGTCCATCAGCAGAGCCACGGCCTCGGGGTTGGCATCTCGCAGGCGGATATAGGCGATCTCGTTATCGATGATCTGGCTCTGGCCGCCAATATCGGCTTGGCGCACACAATGCAGCACAAAGGCGCGGATGGTGTCGGCTTCGCTGTTATAATAGCCGTCGGTGTGCCAGTTCATGGCTTTGCGCGAATAGGGGATGAAGCCGCGCTGATGCTCGGCCATGGAGACCTTGAGCGCCACCACGCCGTTATTCCCCGCCGAGCGGTGAGCTTCGGCGATGCGCAGCCCGAAAGCATCGGTAAAGCGGCGCAGCTCGGCTCCGACCTCATCCTCGTCGGCACTAAAGCGGCGGGCTTGATATATCGCAAAGTTTGATTCGGAAACCTGCGCCAGAATCGCTTTTTTCTCTGATTCCACGGGCTGCGACAGATCGCCCACCTGAATCACCGGCACCGCCCCCGCGCGCGGCGACATTGCCAATTTGCTGCGGCGCCACGCCGCATAGGCCTCGGGATTTTCCAAATCGAATGCTTTGTGTAATTGCGACAAATCGACCCCGTTTTTTGTGTCCATGATCATTTTTTCCTTATATAACAGTAAATAAGCAAGTGTATCCTATAGTTTTTCTATGTATGCCTTAAAGGCGGCTGATCTTTTGCTTTACATTCCATTATTGAAATATATAGATTTGAAGCAGAGACATGCAAATGGTTTTCGAGAGCCTCTATAATTGCCTTTATTATTAAGGTCTGTGTTATAGGTGGGACGGGTGAGCAGCCGGTCAAGAGCTGCGGAGGCCAATTGAAACAAATACGCTAGCGCAAGGGAGATATTGCAATGAAAGACGGCGAAAACAAAAATGATGGTGATCAGGCCGGTGTAAACCCGACCCCGCATCTGGACGAACTCGAAGATGGCCCTTGGCCCAGCTTCGTGACCGGCCTCAAACGGCTTCGGGACACACAGGGCGCACAATACGCCCCCATGATGAACGACCTTCTGGGTCAGCTGAACCACTCATACGAAAAGCGTCGTGGGTTCTGGAAGGGCGGAACGCTTTCTGTTCTCGGCTATGGCGGCGGTATCATCCCGCGCTTCTCCGAGGTTTCAGAGCAATTTCCTGAGTCTAAAGAATTCCACACGCTGCGGGTTATGCCGCCAGCGGGCAACCACTATACCACAGATCTGCTGCGTCAGCTTTGCGATATTTGGGAAAAGCACGGTTCTGGCCTGATCGCTTTTCACGGTCAGTCCGGTGATATTATGTTCCAGGGTTGCACATCGGAAAACGCGCAGATCGCCTTTGACGAGCTGAACGAGATCGGTTTTGACCTCGGCGGCGCTGGTCCGGCACTTCGGACCGCGATGTCTTGCGTTGGCCATGCCCGTTGTGAGCAGAGCTGCTTTGACGGCGTGAAGGCCCATCGTGGCATCATCAACCGTTTGCTGGACGAAATGCACCGTCCTTCCATGCCATATAAGTTCAAGTTCAAATTCTCGGGCTGTGGTAATGACTGCGTAAACGCCATCCACCGCGCAGACTTTGCGGTGATCGGCACATGGCGCGACGATATCAAGATTAACCAAGCCAAGGTTAAAGAGCATATCGCTGAAAAAGGCCGGAAATACACAATCGATACCGTGGTATCCATGTGTCCGACCCGTGCGATCTCGCTGAACGATGATGACACCATGGAAATTGATAACAGCTCCTGCGTTCGCTGCATGCACTGCATTAACGTGATGACCAAGGCGCTTAGCCCGGGTGATGATCGTGGCGCATCCATCATGATCGGCGGCAAGCGTTCGTTGAAAGTGGGCGACCTTATGGGCACCATGATCAAGCCTTTCATCAAGCTCGAATCCGAGGAAGATTTCGAAGAGCTGGAAGACTTTGCGGAAGAGGTGATGGAATTCTTCGCGGATAATGCGCTTGAGCATGAGCGCATTGGTGAGTGCATCGACCGTATCGGCGTTCCGGCTTTCTTGGACGCTTTGGACATCCCTGCGGATCCGAATATGGTGAACCACCCACGGACATCTTCTTACGTGCGCACCGATGATTTTGACGAGGAATCGGCGAAGTATTTCGAGCGTAAAGCCACTGAAGCCGGCATGGTTGTTGGCGATTAAGCAAATGGTGGGGTGAATAACCCCACCCTACGGATTTTACCCGCGCGGAGCGTATCCAGCGGAAAAGGGAGAGACATTATGAACGAGATGAAAGCAAAACCACGGATGCCGGATGAGGTAGGGGTTCCTGACCCGGCGCCCTTCATGCACCCGCTCAGCGTTAAAAACTACGGCACATGGGATTACCACGATCGCCCTCGCGTTGGCGTTCTTCGCCATGTTGCGAAATCCGGTGATCAGCTTTGGACGGTTCGCGCCGGCACCCAGCGCCAGATGGACGTTTATACCATTCGCAAGCTTTGTGACATTGGCGACAATTACGCCGACGGTTATGTTCGCTTCACCACCCGCTCGAATATCGAGTATATGGTTTCCGACGAGGCCAAAGTGGCACCGCTGATCGAAGAGCTTGGCGCTAACGGCTTCCCAGTGGGCGGCACCGGCGCTTCGGTCTCGATGATTTCGCACACCCAGGGCTGGTTGCACTGCGACATTCCGGGCACCGACGCTTCCGGCGTTGTGAAGGGCCTGATGGACATGCTGCACAGCGAGTTCATTAACGAAGAAATGCCAAACCGCCTGCGGATTACCACCTCTTGCTGCCAGATCAACTGCGGCGGCCAAGGTGATATCGCGGTGAACGTGCAATACACCAAGCCACCAAAGATCAACCACGATCTGGTTGCCAACGTGTGTGAGCGCCCTGCTGTTGTGGCTCGTTGTCCGGTTGCGGCTATTCGCCCGGCCATGGTTGACGGCAAGCCTTCGCTTGAGATTGACGAAAAGAAATGCGTATGTTGTGGCGCTTGTTATCCACCTTGCCCACCGATGCAGATCAATGGTGACGATAGCACCAAGATCGCGATCTGGGTTGGCGGCAAGCACTCGAATGCACGCTCCAAGCCAACATTCCACAAGCTGGTTGTAGCCAACCTGCCGAACAACGCGCCGCATTGGCCCGAAGTGAATGCCGTGGTTCTTAAAATCGTAAAAGCCTATAAAGCCGATGCGAAACATTGGGAGCGCATGGGCGAGTGGATCGAGCGTATCGGCTGGAGCCGTTTCTTTGAAATGACCGAACTGGCTTTCACCAAGCACCACATTGATACGTGGACTGGCGCGCGCAAGACCATGAACCAATCTGCTCACGTTCATTTCTAGGAGCTTAGAGAGATGAAATTCGGAATCGTAGTAAGTGAAGGGCCATATACGCATCAAGCGTCTGACTCGGCCTATAACTTTGTCAAAGCCGCGCTGGCCACTGGTCACGAGGTTTCCCGGGTGTTCTTTTATCATGACGGGGTGAATGTAGGCACGCGCCTTTCCATTCCACCCCAGGATGATCGCCAAATACAGGAGCAATGGTCTGCTCTGGCGAAAGAACACGAGCTTGATCTGGTGATCTGCATCGCCGCGGCCCAGCGCCGTGGCCTGCTCGACCAGAACGAAGCGGATCGGCAGGGCAAGGACGCGAATAACATCGCGGAGGGGTTCCGGATTTCTGGCCTCGGCCAGCTGATCGAGATGGGCATTCAGGCTGATCGCACGATCACTTTTGGCGACTAGGAGGATATTATGAGCGAAGTTAAAAAATTCCTCTATGTGAATCGCAAAGCGCCTTACGGCACGATTTACGCACAGGAAGCCCTTGAAGTGGTGCTGATTGGCGCGGCGTTTGATCAGGATGTCTCTTTGGCATTCCTGGATGACGGCGTGTTCCAGCTTACCAAGGGCCAGGATACAAAAGACGCGGGCTTGAAGAATTTCTCGCCTACATTCCGCGCGCTGGGGGATTATGAAGTCACCAAGCTTTATGTGGAGCAAGAATCGCTGGACGAGCGCGGCCTGACTTTGGATGATCTTCAAGACATCCAATATGAGGACGAAGATGATGATTATGAGGAAAAGCCTTCGATCATCGTTGTTTCGCGCGCTGGCATGGCTGACGTAATGGCCGATCAAGACGTTGTCTTGAGCTTTTAAGGGGAAAAATATGTCTACATTACATACAGTTAACAAATCCCCGTTTCAAAACCAGACCCTGATTAGCTGCCTTGGGCATGCGAAAGCGGGCGATAGTGTTTTGCTAATGGAAGATGGCGTTTATGGCGCGATGTCGGGCAATGCTATGTCCGAAGTTGTGGCGGGCATGGGAGCTAATGTGAAGCTCTTTGTGCTTGGCTCTGACGTAACGGCGCGGGGCATTGATGCCGGGCGCGTGGCCGAGGGGATCACCTCGGTGAATTACGAAGAATTTGTGGGCATGGCAGCTAGCTGTGACCGCGTTCAAAACTGGCTTTAATATGTGGAATTGTGTTTGATGGCCTAATTTATTGCTTTGCCGCCCGAGGCAAAAATCGCACTCGGGGGCAAAACAATTCATTCGACACAAATCCACTAAACGCCCTTATGGGCACTGAAAAGGAATACGAAAATGGCTGCATATGACGTAAACGGCACTACCGTTGAGCATGACGAAGAAGGCTACATCACCAACCTGTCCGA
>WFUK01000155.1 GCA_015485015.1 Paracoccaceae bacterium
CTGCAAACGGAAGATGCCGCGCAATATCAAAAACCAGACGCCCACCATTACTCCTGTCGCGTATCAATGCCGCCGATGGTTACGCAATCCCGAAGCGTGATTAAAGCGCTATTTGTCCAATCGGCAAAAAACAGGTGAAATGTTACACTTTGTTTCTCAATCGGGCCTGGGCGTGATGAATGGGCGCATTTCAGCTCTGCCTAGCCCTGCGCCATGTATTTGCCCGCCTCCGGTTTTCCCGCATAATCTAGGCTTGACGACACGCCGTAAGCTGCTAGGAAATAAGTGGCCCCACGATGCGCGATTTGCGTGTATCATCAATATTTTCACGGTAGCGCAGCTGCGCTTTGCAGGAAAGAATTCGGCCATGGTCTCCCGCGTTATCCCCGTCCCTCCCTTTGATCTCGTCATTTTTGGCGCGACCGGCGATCTGGCGCGCCGCAAGCTGCTGCCGGCGCTGTTTCGCCGGATGCAGGAAGGCCAGATGCCCGAAGGCGCCCGCATTATCGGCGCGGCCCGCCGCAAGCTCAGCCGCAAGGCGTTTCAGGATTTTGTGCGCGAGGCGTTGGCAGAGTTCGAACCCTCGGCGGCCCAATCCCCCAAGCAGCTCAAAGCCTTTATGCAAAGCCTCGATTATCTGGCCGTGGATGCCAAAGGCGATACCGGCTGGACGGGTTTGGGCAAAAAGCTGCGCCCTGATACCATCCGCGCGTTTTATCTTTCCGTTGGCCCTAGCCTGTTTGGCGAGATCGCCACGCGGCTCAACAAGCACGACATCGCCACCCCCGATAGCCGGATCGTGGTGGAAAAGCCGCTCGGGCATGATCTGAATTCCGCGCAGGCGCTCAACGCCCGGCTCGGGGCCTGCTTTGACGAGCGCCAGATATACCGGATCGATCATTATCTCGGCAAGGAAACCGTGCAAAACCTGATGGCGATCCGCTTCGCCAATGCGCTGTTCGAGCCGCTCTGGAATAGTCATTACGTGGACCATGTGCAAATCACCGTGGCCGAAAGCCTCGGGGTGGAGGGGCGCGGCGGCTATTATGACAGGTCCGGCGCGCTGCGCGATATGGTGCAAAACCACATGATGCAGCTTTTATGCCTGACCACCATGGAGCCGCCCGCCAAATTCAACGCCGATTTTGTGCGCGATGAAAAGCTGAAGGTTATCCGGGCCTTGGAGCCGCTTCGCATCAAAGACAGCGTGCGCGGGCAATATCGGGCGGGGGGCGGTGAAGCTTCTTATCTTGACCATGTCGAAAATCCCGATAGCCACACCGAAAGCTTTGTGGCGCTGAAGGTCGAGGTCGATAACTGGCGCTGGGCGGGGGTGCCGTTTTACCTGCGCACCGGCAAGCGCCTGCGCACACGGATGTCCGAAATCGTGGTGGTATGCAAAAAACCGCCGCACTCGATCTTTCCGGAAATGGCGGCGCAGGGGCCAAATGTGCTGGTGATCCGGCTTCAGCCCGATGAGGGCATCACCCTGCATATGACCATCAAAGAGCCGGGACCGGGCGGCATGCGCCTGACCGAAGTGCCGCTGGATATGAGCTTTGCCGAGGCGCTGGGCGATGGCCATCATGCGCCCGATGCCTATGAGCGGCTGATCATGGATGTTATTCGCGGCGATCAAACCCTGTTCATGCGCGGCGACGAGCTGGAGGAGGCCTGGGCGTGGATCGATCCGCTGATCGCCGCGTGGACCGAGGCGGGGGATCGGCCAAAACCTTATGATGCCGGCAGCTCTGGGCCGGAAGACGCGCTGGCGCTCTTGCACCGCGACGGGCGCAAATGGCGGGAGATCGAAAGCTGATGCCGGATTTTATGCAATACCCTGATCGGGAAATTCTGGCGGTGGACCTCGCCGAGGTGGTGGCTGACCAGTTGATCGAAGCCATCGAGGCGCGGGGCAAAGCCAGCTTGGCGGTGCCGGGGGGAAGCACGCCGAAGGCGTTTTTGCAGGCGCTTTCAGGCCAGAATGTGGAATGGGGAAAGGTCAGCGTGATGCTGACAGATGAGCGGTTTGTGGATGAGAACTCCGAGCGCTCCAACACGCGACTGCTGAAAGAAACTTTGCTTCAGGGCAAGGCGGCAGCGGCGAGGCTGGTGCCGCTGGTGGCGGCAGGGGGTGCGCCGGAGGATGTGTTGGACGGGTTGATGGTGGGGTTAAACCCCACCCTACCATTGGACGTGGTGGTGCTGGGCATGGGCGAGGATATGCATACGGCCAGCCTGTTTCCCGAGGCGGATCGGCTAGCGGAAGCCTTGGTCGAAAATGCGCCGCCGCTGATGGCGATGCGGGCCGAAGGGGCAGGCGAGCCGCGCATCACGCTGACTGCGCCGGTGTTTCGCGAGGCCCGCGCGGTATATATTTTGATCACGGGCGAGGCCAAGCTGGCGGCGCTAAAAGAGGCGCTGTTTGAAGGGCCGGAGACCGAGGCCCCGATCCGCGTGGTGCTGGCGCGCGACGATACCGAAATTCATTATGCGGAGTAAATCATGCTGAACGATACCATCAAGCGGGTAACCGCACGCATCGAGAGCCGCTCGGAAACCTTTCGCGCCGCCTATATGGCGCGCTGCGAGCGGGCTGACGCGGCGGGGGTTAGACGCGCCCATCTCACCTGTGGCAATCAGGCTCATGCCTTTGCCGCCGCTGGCGAGGATCAAGCACCGCTGGTGGAGGGGAATGGCGGAAATCTCGGCATCATCACCGCCTATAATGATATGCTCTCCGCCCATCAGCCCTTCGAGCGCTTCCCCGAGC
>WFUK01000156.1 GCA_015485015.1 Paracoccaceae bacterium
GGTTGTGTGAGCGCGGTGCGCAATGCGGCCGAGCGACTGGGCTATAGCTATCGCGATATCATCTCCGGCGCGGGGCATGATGCCTGCTGGATCAATCGCCAAGCGCCCACGGCGATGGTCATGTGCCCCTGTGTGGACGGGCTTAGTCATAATGAAGCCGAGGATATTTCAATGGAATGGGCCACGGCGGGGGCGGATGTGCTGCTGCATGCGGTGGTGGAAACGGCGGAGATTGTGGAATAGGCGTTAATGCCGGAGCGGGGGCCAGCCCCCGCACCCCCGGAGTATTTGGAAAAGAATGAAGCTTGAGCAGTGGAGAATTGACATGACGAAAGTGATTAAAGACGGCACCGTAGTGACCGCTGATTTGACCTACAAAGCCGATGTGAAAATCGAGGGGGGGCGGATTGTGGAAATCGGGCCGAACCTATCCGGCGATGAGGTGCTGGACGCTACGGGCTGCTACATTATGCCCGGCGGGATTGACCCGCATACGCATTTGGAAATGCCGTTTATGGGGACCTATAGCTCCGATGATTTCGAGAGCGGCACGCGGGCTGGCTTGGCGGGGGGCACCACGATGGTGGTGGATTTTGCTTTGCCAAATCCGGGCGAAAGCCTGCTGGATGCGCTGAAGCGCTGGGATAATAAATCTACCCGTGCGAATTGTGATTACAGCTTCCATATGGCCGTTACGTGGTGGGGCGAGCAGGTGTTTGACGACATGAAAGAGGTCGTCGGGCGCGGGATTAATACCTTTAAACACTTCCTTGCCTATAAGGGCGCGCTGATGGTGAATGATGACGAGCTTTACTCAAGCTTCAAGCGCTGCGCCGAGCTGGGGGCGACGCCTTTGGTGCATGCCGAAAACGGCGATGTGGTGGCGGAGCTGACGGCGCAATTGTTGGCCGAGGGGAATAATGGGCCAGAGGCGCATGCCTATAGCCGCCCGCCGCAGGTGGAGGGCGAGGCCACGAACCGCGCGATTATGATTGCGGATATGGCGGGCGCGCCGCTTTATGTGGTGCATACCAGTTGCGAGGAGAGCCATGAGGCTATTCGGCGGGCGCGGATGCAGGGCAAGCGGGTGTGGGGGGAGCCGCTGATTCAGCACCTGACGCTCGACGAGAGCGAGTATTTCAACAAGGATTGGGACCACGCGGCGCGGCGGGTTATGTCGCCGCCATTTCGCAATAAGCAGCACCAAGATAGCCTTTGGGCAGGGCTGCAAAGCGGGAGTCTTTCGGTGGTGGCAACGGACCACTGCGCCTTTACCACCGAGCAAAAGCGCTCGGGCGTGGGGGATTTTAGCAAGATCCCCAATGGCACCGGCGGGCTGGAAGACCGGATGCCGATGCTCTGGACCCACGGGGTCGCGACCGGCCGCTTGACCATGAACGAGTTTGTAGCCGTGACCTCGACCAATATCGCCAAGATATTGAACTGCTACCCGAAAAAGGGCGCAGTGATGGTGGGGGCCGATGCGGACCTTGTGGTCTGGGATCCGGACAAGGAGAAAACCATTGCGGCGGACAGCCAGCAATCCAACATTGATTACAACGTGTTTGAGGGTAAGCAGGTAAAAGGCCTGCCGCGCTATACGCTGACCCGCGGGCAGGTTGCGGTGATGGATGGGGAAATTCGCACGCAGGAGGGCCATGGGGAATTTGTGGCACGCGATGCGAATGCGACGGTGAATAGGGCGCTTTCCCAGTGGAAAGACCTGACCGCGCCACGGCCAGTTGAGCGTTCTGGAATTCCTGCGAGTGGGGTCTAGGAGTGTCTTATTCTTTGGGTCTAAACCGGCGGTTTATATTTTTTGTACTTCTGTCTGGCGTTGGTTCGGTTGTGCTGGTCACGATTATCGGGCTTGGCACAGCGTTGATCGGAAACATCTTTTTCCAACGAGAATTCGAGGTTCCTCCCGGGTCCGGGATCATCACCGAAGCAATAACCATCTTTTTCCTGACGATCATGATCGGCTTGGTAGTGGCCGTCATGGCATTGCCGGTGACATTGCCTTGCAGTGTGATTGTCTGGTTTGCCAGCCTCAAGTATTTTTCCGGCAGAGTGACCGAGAAATGGCGCATTTGGAATTCTGCCGGCCTATCGGGTTTGGCAGGCGCAATTGGATTCATTTTGTGGGTGAACTGGATGGACTCGATGGGCGGACCGGGCTTCTGGCCCATGCTTACCCTGGTTCCGTTGGTGATGGTCGCGGCCATAGCCTCGGCCGAATTTGTCTATCGGCCTGCTAGAGAGGCTGTTTTATGATGGCGCAAAATCAACCTGATACCACGCGCACACAGGCCGGGGCGGTTATATCAGCCAGCAATCTGTCGCTGACATTTGAAACCAATGACGGGCCGGTGCATGCGCTCAAGGACGTGGACCTGACGATCAATAAGGGTGAGTTTGTCAGCTTTATCGGGCCTTCGGGCTGCGGGAAAACCACGTTCCTTAGGGTGCTGGCAGACCTTGAGCAGCCCACGGACGGCACGGTGAGCGTGAACGGGATGACGCCTCGGGAAGCGCGGCGCAAGCGGGCTTATGGCTTTGTGTTTCAGGCGGCGGGACTTTACCCTTGGCGCACGATTGCGGGGAATATCAAGCTGCCGTTGGAGATTATGGGCATCCCCAAAGCCGAGCAAAAGCAGCTGGTCGAGGAGGTTCTGGACCTTGTGCATCTTAGCGGCTTTGAGAATAAATTTCCGTGGCAGCTTTCGGGCGGGATGCAGCAGCGGGCCAGTATCGCCCGCGCGCTGAGCTTTCAGGCCGATATTTTGCTGATGGACGAGCCGTTTGGCGCGCTTGATGAGATCGTGCGTGACCATCTGAACGAGCAGCTTTTGGAGCTGTGGGCCAAGACCAATAAGACCATCGGCTTTGTGACCCATTCGATACCGGAGGCGGTTTATCTTTCCACTAAAATCGTGGTGATGTCGCCGCGCCCGGGCCGGGTGACGGAGGTGATTGAAAGCCCGCTGCCGCGCGAACGACCGTTGGATATTCGGGAAAGCCCCGAGTTCCTGGAGCTGGCGCACCGCGTGCGCGAAGGGCTTCGGGCGGGGCATGAAGATGATGTGTAGGGGGGTGGGTAAAGGTGCGTGGGGACCACGCACCCTACGGGGAGGGTGCTATGCGTAACTTTGTTCCGATCCTGACCGTTACGCTGGTGATTTTTGCGCTTTGGTATGCCTTTGCCATCGTGCTGAATAAAAACTGGGCTTATGACAAGGCCACCCGTGGCGGCTATGAGCTGAGCTTTTCCGAGCTGGTGGCCGATACATGGAGCCAGAAAAAACCGCGCCTGCCAACGCCGGATCAAGTGGCGGGGGAAATATGGAAATCTACCGGCGCGGCTGCGGTGAAGAAGTGGAATCGTAGCGAAGGCAAGCCTTTATTCGAGCGCATTTCAAAGGTGCTGAATGACAAGCGAAACCTGATCCGCCATGCGTGGCTCACGCTGTCGGCGACCTTGCTTGGCTTTATCTTTGGCACCGGGCTGGGGATATTGCTGGCGGTGGGGATTGTGCATAATCGTGCGATGAATAATTCGGTGATGCCATGGGTGATTACCAGTCAGACCATTCCGATATTGGCGCTGGCCCCGATGATTATCGTGGTGCTGAACGCGGTGGGCGTCTCGGGGCTGGTGCCCAAGGCGATTATCTCGGCCTATCTCAGCTTCTTTCCGGTGGTGGTGGGCATGGTCAAGGGGCTGCGCAGCCCCGATGCGATGCAGCTTGACCAGATGCGCACATGGTTTGCCAGTAAATCGCAGGTATTCTGGAAGCTGCGGCTGCCTTCCAGCGTGCCGTATCTTTTCACCTCGCTCAAAATCGGGGTCGCGGCCTCTTTGGTGGGGGCGATTGTGGGCGAGCTGACGATTAGCCAAAATGGCGGGCTGGGCGCACGCATGCTGCAGGGCAATTATTATGGTGCCACGCTAACCATCTGGTCGGCGCTGATTGTGGCGGCGGCATTGGCGGCGATATTGGTATCGCTGGTTGGGCTGGCCGAGCGGATTACCAAGAAGCGAATGGGGTTTGTATCATGAGTTTGGTGATTGCGGCCTTTGGGGTCTGGGCGATTGGCTGGGGCATAAATATCTGGATCGCGCGGCAAAAGGCGGGTCGCTGGCAGAGCCTTGTTTCGGCCACGGTATTCGGGGTGACGCTGGTTGTTATGTGGGAGCTGATTGTGCGCGGGCTTGAGGTGTCACCGGTGATTTTGCCGCCGCCCTCGATGATTGTCGGGGCGTTTGCTTCTTCGCTTGATGTGCTGCGCGCCGATTTTGTGCAAACCTTCATCAAGGGCGCGCTTACGGGCTATGCCATGGGCTGTGTGGCGGCGTTTTTGATCGCGCTGGCGATTGATCGCTCGGATTTCCTCAAG
>WFUK01000157.1 GCA_015485015.1 Paracoccaceae bacterium
GCGTGGCGGCTTTCGAGGGGCAAATCGGGCAGATCGCTTATGGGGCATCCAAGGGGGGCGTTGCGGCCATGACCCTGCCCATGGCGCGGGATTTGGCGCGCAGCGGCGTGCGGGTTATGGCCATCGCGCCGGGCTTGTTTTTAACCCCGATGCTGGAAGGGCTGCCGCAAGAGGTGCAGGATAGCCTTGGGGCGCAAGCGCCGTTTCCGGCGCGGCTGGGCGCTCCGGCTGAATTTGCGGCTTTGATCTGCCATATCGTGGAAAACCAAATGCTGAATGGCGAGGTGATCCGGCTGGATGCGGCTATTCGAATGGCCGCCAAATAGCGCGGAATGTTGCCGTATTTTGGGTTTATAACTTCCGTTTATTGGTTTTTATGTGATTTTTGGCTTACTGCGTTGAAAACGAATCAAGCGGGCATTGTTTTTTGCCCGCTCAGCCGGAAAGATGC
The DNA here is from genome assembly GCA_015485015.1 of Paracoccaceae bacterium. Lineage (GTDB taxonomy): Bacteria > Pseudomonadota > Alphaproteobacteria > Rhodobacterales > Rhodobacteraceae > UBA3077. The sequence goes on from WFUK01000157.1 coordinate 452, forward strand.
ATAATGAAACCCTCGACAAAAGCCAAGCTGCAGAAATTTTTCAGGGTTACCCACGGGTGGCTCGGGGTGATCGTTTTTCCATGGATATTTGTGATTGGAATGACGGGCTTATACCTCAACCACAAATCGCTGGTGCTGGACTGGATCGCGACATTTGAATATGACGAATCCGAATTTGCCGATTGGCCCAACCCGACTCCCCCCACCATGACCGATGCGCTGCTTATCGCCCAGTCGATCTGGCCGGATGAAGAAATTTTGAGCCTGAAAGAAGATACTTATCACGGGTTTGATGTGTTTTCCTTCAAGAAGGATTCCGGCAAGATTATGGTCACGCAGGATACCGGGCATTATTATTCCAAATCAAATCTGAGCCGGGTCACCTATGCGCCCGATGGCACGGTGCTGGATCGCAAGATATATTGGAAATCGGTTTTCAAATGGCTGCATGCAAGGGGATGGCTGAACAACGGATTCGGCACATGGCTGGCAGATATTACCGCCGGTGCCATGATGATATTCTCGTTGACCGGATTGTGGATATTCTTCGCGCCGCGCACCAAGAGGATTGGACGCAGGATCAAGAAAATCTTCCGTATTCGCCCGGCCCCTGCGGCGGCAAAGCCGATGCGGAAGCACTTTTAGCAACCCTGATTACGGCCTAAGCAGAGCCACTTCATTGGGCAACAGGGCGGGATAAGCGACACGATAGCCGCCCGCCCCAGCCGCGAAATCGGCAAATAGCGCCAAGAACTCGCGGCGCTGCGGCTTTGAAAAAGCATCGGCATTTTCCGCGATGGGGAAATAGCTTTCCGAAAGCACGCCATGGGCTTTTACAATCTCGTGTCGATCAAACAGAATATGAAAATATTCGACCGTTTTCATGCTCAAATCCCGTCGAATATCCTGATCGTTGATCAAATCCTTGGCCGCCACCAGTGCCTTTTCCACGCCAAATAGCAGCTCCACATGCGGGCCGGAAACCAAAACGCGGTGCTGCGGTGACACCCATAGATCTTTGAGGCACCCCAGCGCGCCGGCCTTGATTTTGATCGGCGCAAAATCCCCTATGGCCAAAACTTCGCGCGCGCAGATCCAGCGCAACGGCTGAAAGCCATGGGATTCGGTCCAGACCTTGTCTCCCGCCGCCAGATCCTGCACGGGAATTTCGCCCTGCTCGGTGAAAATCAGGGTATCGCGGGCGAAACAGACCGGATCCGGCGCGCTTGGGCCACTGCTGCCAGAAGCACCACTCGCGCTTGAAGCCCCGCTGCTGCCAGAAGCACCACTCGCACTCGATGCCCCGCTGCTTCCAGAAGCCCCGCTTGCGCCAGAGGCCCCGCTTGCGCCAGAAGCGTTTTCGGAAGTTTCAGCCGTGGATGGGCCGGATGCCCCGCTTGAAGAACTTGAATTTGCCATTGCGATATTCCTTGCTTCCCCTCAAGCAAGCCATATCCGCCTCGCGTTTCAGAACCGCTAAATTCGGGATTTTAGACAAATACGTTGTGTTTTCAGGCTCGATATGGCAATTCCACATCATGAACTTTGCCCTCTGCCCAATATGTATTTCAATTATCTGCTGACAATTTGTCTGCGGCGGGTTCTTTTGTTTCCAAATCTTTGATGAAATGCTAGGCCTGTCGCGGGAAGAACCGCGTCTGGAAAGCCAATGATCAAACTTTACAATACCAAGAGCCGAAGCAAGCAAGAATTCTCGCCGATCGAGGCGGAAAACGTGCGGATGTATGTCTGTGGCCCGACGGTTTATGATCGCGCGCATCTGGGCAATGCCCGCCCCGTGGTGGTTTTTGATGTGCTTTACCGGCTGCTGCGGCATGTGTATGGCGCAGATCACGTTACTTATGTGCGCAATTTTACCGATGTGGATGACAAGATAAATGCCAAGGCGGCTTCAAGCGGGCGGGATATTCGGGAGATCACCGACGAAACCATCGGCTGGTATCACGAGGATATGGACGCGCTCGGGGCGCTAAGGCCGGACCATGAGCCACGCGCGACCGAGTATATCGGCCCGATGGTAACGATGATCGAAGGCCTGATCGCAAAGGGCCACGCCTACGCCGCCGAGGGCCATGTGCTGTTTGATGTAAATTCCTATGCCAAATACGGCGATCTTTCTGGCCGTAAGCTGGAAGATATGCGCGCGGGCGAGCGGGTGGAGGTGGCCGATTACAAGCGCGACCCGATGGATTTTGTCCTCTGGAAACCCTCAACCGGCGACCAGCCGGGCTGGGATAGCCCATGGGGCTATGGGCGGCCGGGCTGGCATATCGAATGCTCGGCCATGAGCCTGGATCTGCTGGGTGAGAGCTTTGACATCCACGGCGGCGGCTTGGACCTGCAATTCCCGCACCACGAAAACGAGATCGCGCAGAGCTGCTGCGCCAACCCGCACGGAGATTTCGCGCGGTTCTGGCTACATAATGAAATGCTACAGGTGGAGGGCAAGAAGATGTCCAAAAGCTTGGGCAATTTCTTTACGGTGCATGATTTACTGGAACAGGGCGTGCCGGGGGAGGTGATACGGTTTGTGCTGCTCAGCACCCATTATCGCTCGCCGATGGATTGGACGGAAAAGAAGGTGCGCGAGGCGGAGTCGACGCTGCGCAAATGGCGAGGATTGACCGAGGGGGTTGACCCCTCGGTCAATCCGTCTCCGGCGTTTGTGGCCGCGTTAAGCGATGACTTGAACAC
>WFUK01000158.1 GCA_015485015.1 Paracoccaceae bacterium
CCAAAGCCGCCGCGCAGCTCGTTCTGGCCAAAATCATCCACCAGAATATCATTGCCCGCCCCGCCGGCGATATAATCCGATCCGGCGGTTCCGGTCAGGCTGTCATTGCCCTCCATGCCAAAGATCATGCCATTGCCATAAAAGGGAAAATTTTCCAGATGCGGGTTAAAGATATCGTCACCCGCGCCACCGTCAAACCGGAAATTCTGGGTGTCAAACAGGTTTTGCAAGGCGGTGCCAAGGTCAAATTGCCAGCTCGGGGTATCGTCCGGTCCATAAGACAAAAACACGGCATCAAGTGTCAGGGGTTCGAGCGCCATCGTGCCAAACACCACCATCTCCGCCCCGTCCAGCCGCATAAAGCTAACGGCGGAAACGGTCACGGTGGTGGTTTGCCCAAGCTTGGGGTTATCGACCACGGCCAATTGCGCCTCTACGGATATCCGCTGGCTGTCATAGCGCAGGCTTTCAAGGCTCTGCCAGTTTTCGCCTTCAAAGCTGATCACGGTGCCATCGGCATTGAGCGTGGTGGAGAGAAAAACATTGGGCGCAAGGGGGCTGCCGATTGCGGAATTGGTGAAAAACCCGATATCGTTTGCGGTGATGGTAATCCGTGCCATTTTGTTGCTCCCGTTGAACTCATCTAACTTCTAAACCAAATTTGCCAAAATATTGGATAAAAATATAGCTAAAACATCGGCAATGGTTAATTTCTGCCTACAGAACATTTATTATAATTACATGATAAATATGAATAAAATACTTCGCTGTCAATTACTGCCTCGGCGCGGCATGATCCCCCCTAGAAATGCGGGCCAATAGAGGTTAGGTAGCGTTACGAGATACTGTTCCAGAGGTAGACATGGCTAAAATTACTTATATCGAGCATAACGGCACCGAGCATGTGGTGGAGGTCGAACCCGGCCTAACGGTTATGGAAGGCGCGCGCGACAATGACATCCCGGGGATCGAAGCCGATTGTGGCGGTGCTTGCGCTTGCTCCACCTGCCATGTGTATGTGGTGGATGAATGGATCGAAAAGCTGCCCGCCAAAGACGACATGGAATCCGACATGCTGGATTTCGCCTTTGAGCCAAACGAAAACAGCTCGCGGCTTACCTGTCAACTGAAGGTTACCGAAGCGCTGGACGGGCTGGTTGTGCGGATGCCAAGCAAGCAAATCTAGGCTCACGCGATTCTCACGTGCGGCTCACAGGGCTTTGCGCCAGATGTGAGACCGCGTGTTCGATTCCTCTGCTATCAAAAACTATGCGGTTTTGGCGCATGTTTTTAGGAGGAACTGAAATGAATAAATTCTTAAGTATCACCGCGCTTGTTGCTGGCATGGCTGCCCCCGCTTTTGCGGATTCAGGCGTCGGCGAAATGTCTGCTTCCGCCAGCGGACAGGCCCTATGGCAATTCCCCGATCGCAAAGCGCTGGATCCGGCTTTGTTTGGCACGCCTGATGCCCCGCTGAATGTTGAGCTATTGCCTTTGGCCAACCGGCTGATCAATGAGGATGGCAGCGCTTATACCACCATTAAAAACCCTTCGATGTTTTCCAACAATATTAAAATGACCACCGGCGAATTCTCGATGGACGTGGCTGATCTGACCGCAAAAGACGGTATGGGATCGCAAGATACCGTGGCGATGGAGGCCAGCTTTGTTGGCCCGATGGGCCGCGATTTTAGGGTTACGATGAACCGGGTAATTCCCGTTGGTCCTGACCATCCGTTTTATGGCGGGGTCGGCACCGATGTATTGATGCATGGCGGCACCGGTATTGGCACGCCGCTGGTCGCCGAGGAATTTTCTTATATCACCGCATGGGGCATCGGCGATATCTATATCGACGGTGAGCTTGTGGACGAAAAACGGGTGATCCATGTGATGGTTTCCGAGCGCACGCGGGACGATGATTTTCAGGTCGGCTTTGGCGTGGCCAATCCTGACCAGCTGGAAATCCACCTAGCGATGCCGCCACTGAAAGGCTCGCCCACGGGGCCGGTTCCCAGCCCTGTGCCTACGGGGGTAACCTTGCCAAACGGTGCCGAGCAGCCCTTTGTGCATGTGAATTTCTATGGCAACGCGACGCTGACGGGCAACCGTTTTTATGGCACCAATTAGCCCTTGCTGCGCTGCGACAAAACAAAGCTATACATTTCAGCGCCAATCCTCTAGAAACGCCCCTTGCCCCGAGCATGGGGCGTTTTTGCTGGAAAGGCTGGCCGTAACGAGACGGCAGCCGGAACCACCAGCCCCATCCAAAGGCAATATCATGATCAATTCCCTCTCCGAAGCGCTGGCCAAGCGCGGCTACGAAACCCTGACCGAAGTGCAGCAAGCCGTAACCGCGCCCGGGCTTGACGGTGCCGACCTGCTGGTTTCCGCCCAAACCGGCTCCGGCAAAACCGTAGGCTTTGGCCTTGCCATCGCGCCCACCTTGCTGGAGGGCGACAGCTTCGGCCCCGCCGCCGCGCCGCTGGCGCTGGTCATCGCCCCCACCCGCGAATTGGCGCTTCAGGTAAAGCGCGAGCTGCAATGGCTATATGCCGGGGCTGGCGTGCGTATGGCGTCTTGTGTGGGCGGCATGGATATGCGCGAGGAGCGGCGGAATCTGTCTCGCGGCGCGCATATTGTTGTCGCCACACCCGGGCGCTTGCGCGACCACATTATGCGCCGCTCGATTGACCTCAGCGAACTTCGCGCCGTGGTCATGGACGAGGCCGACGAAATGCTGGACCTTGGTTTCAAAGATGACCTCGAGTTCATTCTGGAAGCCGCGCCCGAGGATCGCCGCACGCTGATGTTCTCGGCCACGGTGCCAAAAATGATCGCCAATCTGGCGCGGAACTACCAGCGTGATGCGGTGCGGATTTCCACCAAGGACGAGCGCAAACAGCATGCCGATATCGAATACCGCGCCCTGAATGTCGCGCCGCGCGATAGCGAAAATGCCATCATCAATGTGCTGCGGTTTTACGAGGCCAAAAACGCGCTGGTATTTTGCAACACCCGCGCCATGGTTAATCGCCTGACCACGCGGTTTTCCAATCGCGGGTTCTCCGTTGTGGCGCTTTCGGGCGAGCTTTCGCAAAACGAACGCAGCCATGCTTTGCAAGCCATGCGCGATGGCCGCGCGCGGGTGTGCGTGGCTACCGATGTGGCGGCGCGCGGCATTGATCTGCCCAATCTCGAGCTGGTGATCCACGCCGATCTGCCCTCAAACTCCGAAACGCTTTTGCACCGTTCGGGCCGCACCGGCCGCGCGGGGCGCAAGGGGGTGAGCGCGCTGATCGTGCCGCCAAAAGCGCGGCGCAAGGCCGAGCGCCTGCTGGGCGGGGCCAAGGTGAAGGCCGAATGGTCTGCTGCCCCTGCCGCCGCCGATGTGCGCGCCCGCGATGATCTGCGCCTGATGGAAAATCCGTCATGGAACGAAGCGGTGGAGGATAGCGAACGGGAAACCGTGGACGCCTTGACCGCGCGCTTTAGCCCCGAGCAGCTGGCCGTGGCCTTCTTGCGGGTTTATTCCGAAGGCCAATCCGCCCCCGAAGAACTGGGCGATGCCGGTGCAGCCCCCGCCCCGCGCGGCAAATTCGGCCCCGGCGTTTGGTTTTCGATCAATGTCGGGCGCAAGGATAATGCCGAAGCGCGCTGGCTGTTGCCGATGCTTTGTCGCTCGGGCGACATCAACAAAGACGATATTGGCGCTATTCGCATTCAGCCCGCCGAGACCTTTGTCGAGATCCTGAAAACCAGCGTGGACGGGTTTTTGCAAACCATTGGCTCCAAAATGCTGCTGGAAGCGGGGGTAAAAATCACCCGTCTGGATAAAGCGCCGGATCTGGGCAAATCTGACGGCAATTTCAAGGGCAAAAAGCGCAAGCCGCGCCATGAGGACCGCGAGCCTCGCCGCGAGGAGGGTAAATTCAAGCGCAAGCCGCGCGAAGAAGGTGCTGCCCCGCGCGAAGACGGTCCGAAAGGCAAAAAGAAAAGCAAATTTGCCGAGGCGATCCCGTCTAAAAAACGCCCGAAAAAAACCGACCCGAAAAACAAGGGCAAGCGGCGCAAGCCAACCCCGAAACAGGGCTGATTTCACATCAGAATGCTTCATCTGGCCTGATTTCACATCAGGCCCAGCACCAGCAGCCCCTGAGCCGTAATATAGCTGACCCAAACAATTTTGCTCAGCCAGATTTTGGTTTTGGCGTTGGAGATCACAAACATCTCCAGCGCCAACACACTATCCGAGAGGGCAAAAGACAAGCTGCCCAGCAGCAC
>WFUK01000159.1 GCA_015485015.1 Paracoccaceae bacterium
CCGGCACCAAGCGCAATGCCAAGCCCCGCGCCAAGCAGTGACAAAAAGATCAGCTCCAGCCAAACCATCGTGCCGATTTGCACAGGCCGCATCCCGATCGCCATCAGCCCGCCAAACTCGCGGGTGCGCTCCAAAACCGACATATAAAGCGTGTTAAGCAAGATAAAAACCACCACCACAATCATAATGCCATACATCAGCATGGCGGTGGAAAGATCGAGCGTAATCATCTGGCGAACCTCGGGCTGCAAGGCATCCCAGCGCAGATAAACCGCGCCCTCAGCCTCGGCCAGCGCCTGCAATTTCGGCGCGGCGCGGATCACGCCGTTAAAATCAGGGCCACGCAGCGCAATGATATTCACGCCATCGCCCATGTTATAGGTCTCTTGAAATCGCGCCAGCGGCATCTGGGTGATCTGGCGATCCACCGCATTCACCCCTGTGCTGAATATCCCAACCAATTCAAGCACATCAGCCGCCACCGCGCCGTCATTACCGGTGCCAAGCATGGTCACATTATCCCCCAGCGCCAAGCCCAGATTGCGCACCAGCCCCGCGCCCATAACAATCGCCGCGCTATCTTCGGGCCGCAAATACCGCCCCTCGGAAATCGTGGAATAAAGATTGCTGACCGCGCGCTCCCGCGCCGGGTCCACCCCGATTACCGCCGCGCCAAAGCTGGTATCGCCATTGGCCAAAATCGCAAAGGAACTGGCGCGCGGGGCGGTGGCGCTCACGCCCTTGATCCCGTCAGCCGCCAGCAAGGCCTGCCAGCCCGGCAACATCGTAGAAATGTCGGGATCATCATCATAGCCCATGGGCTGAAACTGGCCAAAGCCGTCAAAAAGCCCGAGCGCGCCGATTTTAATGGTGTCATACACCCCGAATTGAAACGACAGCATAAACACCAGCAAAAGCGACGAAAACGCCAGCCCGATCAGGCTAAGGATCGAGCGCACCGGTTGTCGCCAGATATTGCGCCATGCAAGGGAAGCCAGCATCATCTACCTCGGGTTTTGCAGATTGGAACGGGTGAAAAGATAATCCGGCAAATCAATATCAAATTCGGCGGTTTTGGTCTCGACCCTTGTCCATTGTCCGGGGGTCGCCACGCTGCTCATGGTGATCTCGGAGGGATAGGGACGGCCCCCGATGGTGCGAACCCTGCCCGTTGCCATCTCGCGCACCAAAACGCCGGTTTGGTCATAAAATTGCTGGCCCATCAGCACATAATCATCGCGCACCGTCACGATCTGTTTGCCCCAGACAATCGGCTTGCCGCGCTTGGGAATGGCTTCGATGACAAAGACATTCCGCCCGCCCTCGCGGCGGGTTTCGAGCAGGGTGTGGGTGTAATCATTGACCAGCGCTTCGGTTTTGGTCAGATCGTTATAGCTGAAATCAGACCCCATCCAGCTTTGCTGCATCGCGCTGGCCGGTAGCTGGATCACCTGATTTAGCCGAGGGTTAAACACATAGGTCCGCCGCCCCGCCTGCAAGGTGGCATTGCCCGCATCGCGCGCGGGGGCGGTAAAGCGCACCAAGGCGGTATCGCGGCCCTTGGTCCAGCTTTCCATGGTCAGGCGGCGGGTGCCAGAGGCCCCGCGCACGGTCATTTCCATCACGGCGTGCGAGGTTTCCGCGCGCCAGTTATCAAAGGCGGCGCGCAGGATCGCTTGTGGATCTTGCGCCAGCGCTATGCGCGGCAGGGCCAGAAAAGCGGCACTGGTGGCGAGCAGGTGTCGGCGGGTAATGGCGGGCATATTCAGCTCCTGACTTGCAACAAGGGGCGAGGGTCGGTAAGATATTATGGACCGCTCGGTCCAATTAACCTAATCAGCCCGCAAAGCCCTGTCAAGCCCATGGATGCCCACGCCTCAACCAAGATGAAACCCGAGCGCCGCAGCGCGCTTTTTGCGGCGGCCACCCGCGAATTTACCGAGCATGGATTTGAGCAGGCCTCGCTCAACCGGATTATCGCCGGCGTTGGCATAAGCAAAAGCTCGTTTTACCATTATTTCGCCAATAAAACCGAGCTGTTCGAGCAAATCCTCCAGCAAGCCCTCGCGCCATTTGCCAAGCTGGTGCAGGCGTTTGAGCCGGAATCCCTGAGCCGCGATGAATTCTGGCCCGCCATTTTGCGCGCCGCCCAAGGCTCCAGCGTGCTATTGGCCCAGCAGCCGGAGGTTTTCGCCGTTGGCCGGATGTTTCACCGCAATCTGCCGGAGCCAAACGGCATTTGTGCGGATATGATGCAGGTGCCAATGGCTATGATCGCCCGCATATTAGAGCACGGCAAAGTGATTGGCAGCGTGCGCAACGATCTGCCAACATCGCTGCTGCTGGAAAGCGCGCTCGCCCTTGGCATGGCGGTGGATCGCTGGGCAATCGAGCATACTGAAAGCTATAGCAAAGCCGAATTTGACGGCTTTCATGAGAAAATTATCAATATGTTTATCCGCATGTTGGCACCGGAGGGCTGAATGGGCTTTTATGACAAAAATATCCTGCCGTTTCTGATCGACAAGGCCTGCGGCATCGGCCCGATCATGGCCCAGCGGCAAAAGGTCGTGCCGCAAGCGCGGGGCGAGGTGCTGGAAATCGGCATCGGCTCGGGGCTTAACCTGCCATTTTACGATAGCGCCAAGGTCAGCAAGGTCTGGGGGCTGGAGCCAAGCGCCGAGATGCGGGAAAAGGCGGCGAAAATAGCGGCAAAAGCGGCGGTTCCGGTCAGCTTTCTCGATCTCCCGGGCGAGGAAATCCCGCTGGAGGATCAATCCATCGATACCGTGCTGGTCACCTATACCCTTTGCACCATTCCCGAGGTCGCCGCCGCGCTTTCCCAGATGCGCCGCGTGCTGCGCCCGAAAGGCAGGCTGATCTTCTGCGAGCATGGCCAAGCCCCCGATGCCGGCGTGCGGCGCTGGCAAGACAGGCTAAATCCGGTTTGGGGGAAATTCTCGGGCGGCTGCCATCTGAACCGCCCGATTGATGCGCTGATCAAGCAGGCCGGATTTGAAATAGAGGCGCTGGATACCGGCTATATCGCCAGCCCGAAATTCGCGGGCTATAATTATTGGGGCACGGCCAAGCTGGATAGTTGAGCCGCATTTGAGTTGAAACCGCGCCGCGCCTGTGGCACTCCGGAACAATGCAAAATACCCGCGCGATCATGATTCAAGGCACTGGCTCCAATGTGGGAAAATCCCTGCTGGTGGCGGGGCTATGCCGCGCTTTTGTGCGGCGCGGATATCGCGTGCGGCCCTTCAAGCCACAAAACATGTCCAATAATGCCGCCGTGGCCGAGGGTGGCGAAATCGGCCGCGCGCAGGCGCTTCAGGCGCTGGCTTGCGGGGTCGGGCCGCATGTGGATATGAATCCGGTTTTGCTCAAGCCCGAAAGCGAGACCGGCGCACAGGTGATCCTGCAAGGCCAGCGCTTTGCCACCGTGAAGGCAGGTGATTACGCGGCGTTAAAGCCCGGCCTGCTGCCCAAGGTTTTGCAAAGCTTTAACCGGCTGAAGGCTGAGGCCGATCTGGTGATTGTCGAGGGCGCCGGCTCTCCCGCCGAGGTGAATTTGCGCGCAGGCGACATCGCCAATATGGGCTTTGCCGAGGCGGCGGATATCCCTGTGTTGCTGGTTGGCGATATTGATCGCGGCGGAGTGATTGCCCAGATCGTCGGCAGCAAGGTGGTGATTTCTGCCGCCGATGCGGCTCGAATCAAGGGTTTTATCGTCAATAAATTTCGCGGTGATCCAGCGCTTTTCACCGAGGGTTTTCGCGCCATAGAGGCCCATAC
>WFUK01000160.1 GCA_015485015.1 Paracoccaceae bacterium
GAATGGGAAGACCTTGGCAGCGAGACATTCGTGGGCGCGGGCCAGCGGCTATTCGCGACTGACGCAGGCGATCTGGCCTTGATGGATCTGCGCGAGGTTGTTTTTAATACCGGTCAAGAGGCTGCGGATGAATGAGCTTGGCGACAAAGAACGGCTTCAGCCATCTTTGCTTGACCGGCTGACGGATTTCGAGCCATCGGAAATTAAGGAAAACGCGCGCGACCAGATCATTGATATCCGGCAATTGCGCGAGATTGTGCTGCGCGATCTGGGCTGGCTGCTGAATACGGTGAACCAGGAAGAAGCGATAGACCCCGATCAATACCCCCATGCCTATAATTCCACCCTGAATTACGGCATCACCGATATCGCCGGTAAAAAAGCCGCCGAGGCCCGCCCCTATGAGCTGGAGCGGATGATCAAGGTGGCGATCGAGGCCTATGAGCCGCGCATCGTGAAGGGCAGCTTGGAGGTGCGACTGGCCACGGTCGAGGAAGGCGCGCAATCGAGCATCTCGTTTAATATTCACGCTGAATTATGGGCGCAGCCCGTGCCGGTCGAGGTTTTTATGCGCACCGAGCTGGATCTGGCTTCAGGCGATATGCATGTGGCGAAAGGATAGCCCATGGACACGCGGATTCTGAAGAAATACGAAGAAGAGCTGGCCTATATGCGCGAGATGGGTCAGGAATTCGCCGAATCCTATCCCAAAATCGCGGGGCGCCTGGGCATGGACGGGGTCGAGATTTCCGATCCCTATGTCGAGCGGATGATGGAGGGGTTTGCCTTCATGGCCGCCCGCGTGCAGCTGGAGCTGGACCTGCAATATCCGGTTTTGACCCAGCATTTGCTAGAGATTATCTATCCGCATTATCTAGCCCCGACTCCGAGCATGCTGATCGCCAAGCTCCAGCCCGATCCGGCGCAAGGCAGCATGGAGGACGGCTTCACCATCAAGCGCGGCAGCACCCTGCGCAGCCCGCTGCGCGATGGTGATAATACCGCCTGCCAATTCCGCACCGCGCATGACGTAACCCTCTGGCCGATCGAGATTTCCGAAGCCGAATATCTGGGCGGGCGCGGCGAGGTGATCGCCGCGGGCGTGGGCGATAATCGCGAGGTTAAAGCCGCGATCCGGCTGCGGCTCAAAAGCATCGGCGCGCAGGGGCTGGCGGATCTGTCGCTCGACGAGCTAACCCTGTTCATGACCGGCGCGGGCTGGGAGCCTTGGAAGCTGTTTGAGCATATCGCCAATGATGGCATTCAGGTGGCGGGCCGATCAACGGATCCCAGAAATGACTGGAGCTATATTAACCGCTGGAACACGATCGAGGCCACCGGCCATGCCCCCGAGCAGGCGATGCTGCCCTTTCCGGGCCAGAGCTTTGACGGCTACCGGCTGTTGCAAGAGTATTACGCCCTGCCAAACCGCTATTTCTTTACAAAAATCGGGGGGTTGCGGCCGATCTTGCAGCAGGTAAAGGGCAGTGACGAGGTCGATATTTATATCCTGCTCAAGCAATCTTCCTCAAGCCTAAGTGCGGTGATCGAGGCTGGTTCCTTTGAGCTATTCGCCACCCCCGCCGTCAATCTTTTTGAAAAGCGCTGTGATCGGGTGCATGTAACGGGGCGGGATGTGGATTACCAGATCGTGGCTGATCGCACCGCGCCGATGGATTTCGAGATCTATTCGGTGGACTCCGTGACGGGGATTTCCGCTGAGGGTAAAGACGATATCAACTTTGAAGCCTTCTATTCCGCCGATGATCTAACGGCGGCGGGCGAGAATTATAGCGCATATTATGCCCTGCGCCGCCGCATGCGCCAGCGCTCCGAGCGCCAGCGGCTAAAAGGCACGCGCACCTCTTATCTGGGCGCGGATCTGCATATCAATCTGGTGGATCAGATGCAGGCGCCTTATGGCGGCGATATCGAACAGCTGGCGATCAAGGCCATGGTGACCAATCGCGACCTGCCGATGCTGTTGAGCATTGGCAAGCATGAAACCGATTTCGAGCTGCCCGATGGCGGGCCGGTAAGCGCGGTTACGGCGCTCACCCCCATCACCCGCCCGCGCGCCAGCTTGGCGGTGGAGGGCGATAGCGCATGGCGGCTGATCTCGCATCTTAGCCTGAATTACCTGTCCATTTCCGAGACCGACCGTGGCAATCCGGCCGCCGCCATTCGCGAGCTTCTGGGCATTTATGGCCCGCTCGGGGATAAATCCCTTGCCAAGCAGCTAGAGGGGATCACGCGGGTCTGGACGGTGCCGATTGTGCGCCGCATGGCCGACGAGGTGCTATCCACAGCGGTGCGCGGCCTTGAGGTGAATGTGGAATTTGACGAGAGTTTTTACGAGGGCACCGGCGTTTATGTCTTGGGCTTGGTGCTTCAACAGTTTTTTGCAAAATATGTTTCGGTGAACAGTTTTACCGAGACGGTTATTCATAGTCCGGATCGGGGAGAAATAGCACGGTGGCCAGCGATGAGCGGAAAGCGGCGGGTGATCTGAGCCGGTTTGACGCGCTCAAGGATCACCCCGAAAAATACCATATCTTTCAGGCGCTTCGCCTGATTGAAGCCCGCTATGCGGACCGCCCCCGCTTGGGGCGCTCCCGCCGGCCAAAGCAAGATCCGGTGCGGCTGAAACAGCGGGTGAGCATGGCCTTTTCCAGCTCCACATTGGCGCGGTTCGAGCCGGAAAACGAGGCAGATGGCACCCCCGGCGAGCTGGCGCAATATATGTTTGGCCTGTTTGGCCCGAATGGCCCGCTGCCGCTGCACCTGACCGAATATGCCTATAACCGCCAGCATTCCTACCGTGACCCGACCTTCAAGGCCTTTGGCGATATGTTTCATCACCGGATGCTATCGCTGCTTTACCGCGCCTATGCTTCGGGCGAGCCGACCGCCAATTTTGACCGTGTCGAAGACGAGGATGATTTCGCCCAAAAGGTCGCGGCATTTGCCGGTCTGAAGGGTGCGGGCTTTGCCGCGCGCGATGCCATGCCCGATCTGGCCAAGCTGCGCTATGCGGGCCGGCTGGCCCATGGTACCCGCAACGAAGAGGGGCTTTTGGCGCTGATCTCGGATTTCTTTGGCGCGCCTGCCAGCATGGAAAGCTTTGTCGGCACTTGGCTGGAGCTGGACCAAAAAGACACATGGGAGCTTGGCAATCCGCATAAGCCCGCCAAGCTTGGTCAAAGCTGCTCAATCGGCACCAAGGTCTGGACACGACAGGCGAAATTCCGGTTTCGGGTCGGGCCGGTGGGGCTGGCGGATTATAAGCGGTTATTGCCGGGGGGGGACAGCCTGAAGCGGCTGAAAGCCTTGGTGCGCAATTATATGGGCGATGCCCTGATGTGGGATATGAACCTTGTATTAAAGGCGGGCGAGGCCGAGCCGGCGATACTGGGGCGGCTTTCAGCCAAGGCACCCGCCAAGGCCGAGCCGCCGCTGGATATGAACGCCACGGTGATAATACCCGCGCCCGCCAAAGCGCCAATTGAATTTAGCGAAGAAACCGAACCATTTCCGCCGCTTAGCGCTAAAAAAGGTCACAAAGCCGACACGCCATCAGCGCCGGAGGGGGTATACCTTGGCTGGACATCATGGCTAGGCACCCCACCGGACGATCAAGATCTGGATCAATTATACATAGCATCAGATGCACAAACGGGAGAGTAAACATGAGTGAAATTAGCCGCGTCGCCCTATTCGGGAAGCTCAACAAGCTGGGATATAAGGGCATTGAAGGGGCCACGGTTTTTTGCAAAATGCGCGGCAATCCTTATGTCGAGCTGGTGCATTGGCTGCATCAGATCTTGCAGGGCCAAGATAGCGATATCCACCGGATCATCCAGCATTTTGATCTGGATGCAGGCCGCGTGGCCAAGGATTTCACCGATGCGCTGGATGCTTTGCCGCGCGGGGCCAGCAGCATTTCCGACCTCTCCCAGCATCTGGAGGACACGGTGGAGCGGGCATGGGTTTATGCCAGCCTGATGCATAAATCGCCGCAAATCCGCACGGGGCATTTGATTCTGGGCATGGTTAAAACCAAGGGTTTGATGGGGGCTTTGAGCGCTATTTCCCCCGAGTTCCGCAAGGTGAAAGCCGATGAGCTGGCGGATGACTTTTATGATATTTGCGAAGGCTCGCCCGAGGATGGTTTGGCCCCGCAAGACGGGGTCGGTGGCGGCGCTGTTCCGGGCGAAGCATCAGACGCGATGGCACCGGCGCAAATGGGCGCGGGGGAAGCGCTGGAGGCCTATTGCACCGACCTGACGGAAAAAGCGCGCAATGGCGAAATAGATGCGATTGTTGGCCGCGATGAGGAAATCCGGCAGATCGTCGATGTGCTGATGCGGCGGCGGCAGAATAACCCGATTTTGACAGGCGAAGCGGGCGTTGGCAAAACCGCCGTGGTCGAGGGCTTTGCGCTCAGGATTGCGCGCGGCGATGTGCCGCCTGCGCTTCAGGGGGCCAAATTGCTGGAGCTGGATGTGGGGCTGCTGCAAGCCGGGGCTTCGATGAAGGGCGAATTTGAAAACCGCCTCAAGCAGGTGATCGAGGAGGTGCAAAGCTCCGAAATTCCGATCATCATGTTTATCGACGAAACCCACACCTTGGTGGGGGCGGGCGGCGCGGCTGGCACCGGCGATGCGGCCAACCTGCTAAAGCCCGCTTTGGCGCGCGGCACCTTGCGGACCATCGGGGCGACGACTTGGGCCGAATATAAAAAGCATATCGAAAAAGATCCGGCGCTGACACGGCGCTTCCAGACCGTTGTTGTCGATGAACCCGACGAGCAAAAGGCGATTCTGATGATGCGCGGCATTACCGGAATGCTGGAAAAGCACCATAAGGTGCAGGTGCTGGATGAGGGCATCGAGGCCGCCGTGCGGCTTTCGGCGCGCTATATTCCGGCGCGGCAATTGCCGGATAAATCCGTCAGCCTGATCGATACCGCCTGTGCGCGCGTGGCGATTAGCCAGCACGCGGTGCCAGCCGAGGTGGATGACAGCCAGCGCCGGATTGCGGCGCTGAAAACCGAGCTGGAGATCATCGGGCGGGATGAAACCGCTGGCTATGAGGGCCAAGATCGTCGCGAGCGGGTGGAAGCTGAAATGGCCGAGGAGCAGGTGCGGCTCGATGGGCTGACCCAGCGCTGGCAGGCGGAAAAGGTGATTGTGGACGAGATTTTGGACCTGCGCGCCAAGCTGCGCTCCGAGGGCGGCGAGGTTGATAGCGAAGGCGCGGCGGAAGCCCCTGAAGGGGCCGAGCTAAGCGATGAGGATCGGGCCGAGCTGCTGGCCGCGCTCAAGGGCAAGCAAGCCGAGCTGGAAGCGCTGCAAGGCGAAACCGCGCTGATCCTGCCGATCGTGGACGAGCAGGCGATTGCCAGCGTGGTTGGCGATTGGACGGGGATTCCCGTGGGCAAGATGGTCAAGGATGAAATCGACACCGTGCTGAATTTGGCCTCGGCGCTTTCCAAGCGCGTTATTGGTCAGGATCATGCGATGGAGATGATCGCCAAGCGGGTGCAAACCGCACGCGCCGGGCTGGATAATCCGAGCAAGCCGATTGGCGTGTTTATGCTGGCAGGGCCAAGCGGCGTTGGCAAAACCGAAACCGCGCTGGCCTTGGCCGAGGCGCTTTATGGCGGTGAGCAAAACATCATCACCATCAATATGAGCGAGTTTCAGGAGGCCCATACCGTGAGCAGCCTGAAAGGCGCGCCTCCGGGCTATGTGGGCTATGGCGAGGGCGGGATTTTAACCGAAGCCGTGCGTCGCAAGCCTTATTCGGTGGTGCTGCTCGACGAGGTCGAAAAAGCCCACTCGGATGTGCATGAGATCTTCTTTCAGGTGTTTGACAAGGGCATTATGGATGATGGCGAGGGCCGCTCGATTGATTTCAAGAACACCCTGATCCTGCTGACATCGAATGTCGGCTCCGAGCTGATTATGGATATGTGCGAAGATCCCGATCTGATGCCGGAACCGGAGGGCATTGCCAAAGCCATGCGCGAGCCGCTGCTGAAGGTTTTCCCCGCCGCGCTTTTGGGCCGGATCGTAACCATTCCTTATTATCCGCTTAGCCCCGATATGATCGGCCAAATCACCCGCTTGCAGCTTAATCGCATCGTGAAGCGCGTGCAGGAAAGCCACGGGGTGCCGCTTACATTTGACGATAGTGTGATTGATACCATCGTGGATCGTTGCCAAGAGCTGGAAAGCGGCGGGCGGATGATCGATTCAATTTTGACCAATTCGATGCTGCCGGAAATCTCGGGCGAGTTTTTGCGTCGGATGATGGAGGGCAAAGAAATTAACGCGGTGAATGTCAGCGTAGAAGACGGTGAATTTACCTACCAATTTAGCTAAAATATAAACAACCGGAGAGAGCGTGATGAAAAAAGGTGCTGTGCCAGAACTGAACCACAAGTGGTGGTCAAAAAACAAAGCCAAAACCATGGGGAAAACCGGATTGGGCAATGCTCTGAAGGATT
The DNA here is from genome assembly GCA_015485015.1 of Paracoccaceae bacterium. Classification (GTDB taxonomy): domain Bacteria; phylum Pseudomonadota; class Alphaproteobacteria; order Rhodobacterales; family Rhodobacteraceae; genus UBA3077. The sequence continues at coordinate 6,515 of WFUK01000160.1, forward strand.
ACGAGGTCGCGGTCGAGCGCAATGATCCGGTGAAAATGCAGAAGGCGCTTTCGGATGTGAAGAAAAAGCTGCCGGTGGCGCTGAATGCCTGTAACAAGAAATTGCATGCCGAGACGATTGCCGGGATCAAGAAATACCCGTCCGTTATTCAAAAGGCGGAGGTTGCGCTCAAAAAGCGCATCGCCGATCAGGCGAGCGCACCGGCGGCCACGCCCAAGCAAAAGGTTGGCAAGGATGTAACGATCTGGAAATGGGACGTTTCCAAAGAGGTTCTCAAGAAATATTCGCCGGATTGGCTGGAAAACTTTAAAGGTTATGAGCTGAAACTGACCTTGAATGACGATATTCTGGATGTGCTGGAAAAAGAAGGGGATTATGTAACGCCGCAGCAAATGGTCGATGACGTGCAGGCCAAGGGCAAGGAGGTGGTGGAGGATTTGGTTAAGGTGTTAAAAAGTATTGATGCCTCGTCCAAAGGAAAATCCCCGCAAGACGTCGACAAGCTTCGGGCTAAATTCAAGCCCTTTGCCGAGATGACGATTCGAAAAAAAGCCAAGGAGATCGAAAAAATACCGAAGCAGCGCTGGGACAAATTTGTAGCGCGCAAAACCCAATATAAGGATTATAAAATCAAGGCCGGGCTTGATGTGGCCGTGGGGGTGCTGGGCACAGCCGGGGCGGCAGCGGGCATCGTTGGCTCTGGCGGGGCCGGCTTGGCGCTGGGCATTGTGGCGCTGGTGCGCTCGGTGGCGGGGCTGACCAAGCAGATATATGATCTGGCGCAAGAGGCCGAAGGGGTGGAGAAAAACCTGAAGAAAGATCTGGATACCTTGATGAAGCGCTATGTCAATGCCGATGGCGAAGCCAAGAAAGCGCAGGGCCGCGAGGAGATGGGGGCCTCGGTGTTAAAAGGCATCCTTGGCACCGATGCGCCATTTTTGGCGACCTTGCCAAAATGCAGCTCGAATTATGAGCTTTGGGACAACAAGGCGGCAGGGCTTTCTGTGGCGGGGCGCAAGCTTTCCGTGAATATCACCAAGGGGTTGGCGGCTTGCGACAAGCTGGAAAAGCAGATTAAAAATGCTGAAAATGTGAAGGCGCGCAAGGTGCTGGACAAGCTGCGCAAGGGCCGCACCGCGCTCGACAAATCGCTGAACCAATGTTCGACCATGATGGCGCGGGTTTCGAAAGCCGAGAAAAATATGCCCAAGCTGAAGACCGTTCTGGATGCGCTGAATGCCAGCAATCCGCAATACGCCAAAATCTTTGACAAGGTGTTTCCGGCGGTGGTGAACCTAACACTTTCCGGCGCATCTGCCGGTGTCGGATTTTCGGAGGCAAAATCTACCCTCGAATTTGTGAATACCAGCCTTGGCCTGTTTAATGATATCGCAGCCGAGGGGGAATCTGCACTGGAGGAATATCTGGGTTAGGTATTTTAGCTTATAAAGAGGGGCGGTTTTGCCCCTCTGGATTGAGGCAATTGATTTGAGAGGCGCGAATAATGGCATTGGATAAGGAAATTCAGATCAGAGTATCGATTGATCCGTTTCAGGAGCTGGACGAGAAAAAGCTGGCTTTGATGCAGGTAAAGGAAATTGGTTTAAAGGACGCCAAGCGGATTAACTTGTCCGAGAAAATTGCGGTTACTTCGGTGAAATGGGACAAACGCAAGCTCGAGGATGCGTTTCGGACCATCTGCCGCTATGAGCTGGCGCTATTTGCTTCGCAAATGTGGCAAGCCTATCGGCCCTATGAAAAGGCCAAAAACGGGCAGGATAAATTCAAGGCGGCCAAGGCCCTGGTGAAATTCGCGAAGGATTCGCAGAAGGGTTTGGAGAAAACACTGAAGCAGAAGCTGGCGGAATTCAAAGAGGAAATGGCGGCGGGCGCAAGCGATGATCTGGGCGAGTTGAAAAAGGCGCAAAAGGCGCTGACTGCTGATACCGCCAACAAAATAATGACCTATGCCAATAGCCTGCGCGAGGGATTTTTGAAAGAAATCACTACCGTGCTGCGGCCTTTGCGCTTGGCGGAGGTCAAGGCCAGCGGCGAAGAAAAGGCCAAGGCCACGCAAGAGCTGGAAAAGGCGATGAAAAAATCCGGCGAGCATCTTGAGAAAATGGTGGATGATGCGGAAAACTCTATTAAAAAGCTGATGGATGCGCTTTTGGCAGCGCCGGGAAATATGGGTAAAAGTAGCAAAAAGGATATCTCGGACGCGGCCAAAGCCGAATATAGCACCAGTGCGGTCGAGCTAACCAACGCGCTGAAACCGGTGGAAAAACACATCGCGTCGGCCAAGAAAAACAACCAAGCCGTGCTGAAAAAGATCCAGAGTAAGGATTTCAGCAAATCAACGGTTGACCTCTCGGGTGCGGCGCTTTTGAAAATCAGCACGACCGCAGCGAAATTGGCTGACGTGATTGTAAAAATCAATGCTAGGCTGAAAAAGCTCGAGCAAGCGGTGAAGAAAAGATAAGCGGGGGAAGTATGGCAGAAAATACCTCAGCCTTGGAAGGCAGCTTGCGCTGGAAGCTGGCGCAGTGGATCGATAGTCCACGCATTCGCTATTCGATTCTCGGCTTGATCGTGGTGAACGCGCTGACGCTGGGCCTAAGCACCTCGGATCGGGTGAGCGCTGCCATCGGGCCAGGGCTTACGGTGTTTGACAATTTGGTATTGTGGATTTTTGTTGGCGAGATGGCGATCAAAATATACGCCTTTGGGCCGAGGTTTTTCAAGTCGCCGTGGAACCTGTTTGATCTGACGATTGTGTCTGTCGGGCTGTTGCCGACAAATGCAAATCTTTCGGTATTGCGGGCGCTGCGGGTGATCCGCGCGATGCGAATTTTGTCGGTGGTGCCGCAGTTGCGCTCGGTGATCAAAGCGCTTTTGGAGGCGCTGCCGGGCATGGGCGCGGTGATTATTTTGCTGTTTATCGTCTATTATATCTTCGCGGTCATGGCGACGATGCTGTATAAAGAGGCATTCCCCGAGTGGTTTGGCACCATCGGCGAGAGCCTTTATTCGCTGTTCCAGATCATGACGCTGGAGAGCTGGTCGATGGGGATTGTTCGGCCGATTATGGAGGTTTACCCGTGGGCGTGGCTGCTATTTGTGCCGTTTATTGTCGCCACGTCTTTTGCGGTATTGAACCTGTTTATCGGTATTCTGGTCAATACCATGCAGGCTGCGGTGGAAGAGGCGCAGGATAAGGAGCTGGAGCGGATTTTGAATATGGTGATCAAATCCAACGAGGAAACCAAGGCGGAATTGGCGGAGCTGAAAGCGCTGCTAAAGGAAAAGGGTTAACATGTCGGGTAGTCAAAAGTTTCTTAGCCGCAATCGCGCGCCACGGGTTCAGATCGAATATGATGTGGAGCTTTATGGCGCGCAGAAAAAGGTGCAGCTGCCTTTTGTGATGGGGGTTATGTCGGATCTTTCCGGCAAGTCCGAGGTGGAAAAAGGCTCGGTTTCGGATCGCAAATTCCTCGAGATCGATATTGATAATTTTGACAGCCGGATGAAGGCGCTCAAGCCGCGCGCGGCGTTCAGCGTGCCCAATACCCTGACCGGAGAGGGCAATTTGGCCGTGGATCTGGTGTTTGAAAAGATGAGTGATTTCAGCCCCGCCGCGATTGCCAGCAAGGTCGAACCGCTGCGAAAATTGCTGGAGGCCCGCACCCAGCTTTCCAATTTGATGACCTATATGGATGGTAAAGCCGGGGCCGAGGCGCTGATCGAAAAGCTGGTGGCGAACCCGAACGAGCTGCGGGCATTGGCGCTTGGGGCAGAAGCCGGTGCGGCCAATGAGGCGATTTTTGCCGAGCTGAAAGCGGCTGCGCCGATGGCGGTGGAAGCCCCCGACCAAAGCGATGATATTCTGGCAGGCATGGCCGCGACGGCCCCTGCGGACGAGGTGCAATCGGACGGTGTGGGGGATATTCTGTCCGATATGGCCA
>WFUK01000161.1 GCA_015485015.1 Paracoccaceae bacterium
CATGGCGATGTGCAAATGGCGGTGGAGGCGATGCAAATCGGTGCCTATGACTTTATGGAAAAGCCGTTTGACCCCGAGCGGCTGGCCGACCTTTCCCGCCGCGCCATTGCCGCGCGCAAGCTGACCATGGAAAACCGCGCCCTGCGTCGGGAATTGTCCGATGGCTCGGTATTGCTGCGCAAACTGATGGGCACCTCGCCGAGTATCGAAAAGCTGCGCGAGGATATTCTGGATATCGCTTTTGCCGATGGCAATGTGCTGATCAGCGGCGAAACCGGAACGGGGAAAAGCCTGATTGCGCATGCGATCCATGCCTGCGGGCCGCGCCAGGGCAAGGCCTTCATCACCCTGAATTGCACCGCGCTGGACGCAGAAACCCTGAACCAGCACCTGTTTGGCCCCTCGAAATCCGCCGATATTCATCCGGTTTTTGATATGGAGGAGGCCTGCACGTTATGCTTGGAGGATATCGGCGGCCTTTCCAGTGCCTTGCAAACCAAGCTGTTGAATATAATCGAAAAAATGGAATCCGAAGCCGTAGATGGCGAAGCGGCGCGGGTGCGGATTATCTCGGTTACCTCGCTGGATGAAGGCACAAGGCGCCTGTCAGACGAGATCCGCCCCGAGCTTTACTTCCGCCTTTCGGGGCTGGAAATAGCGGTGCCGACCCTGCGCGAGCGCGGCGAGGATACTTTGGTGCTTTTCTCCCGTTTCACCCAACTTTTTGCCGAGGAATACGGCATCGACGCGCCCGAGGTTTCAGCAACAGATGCCGCAAATCTGCTAAAGGCGCAATGGCCCGGAAACATCCGGCAGTTGCAAAACCTTGCCGAGCGGGTGGTGATGCAAAGCCAACACGGGCCAGAGGAGGTGAGCAAGCTTTTGGCCTCGGCCGCCGATTTGCCCGCCGATGAAGCCCCGGACGAAAAGCCGCTGAAAGAGCATGTGGAGGCCTTTGAACGCATGTTGATCGACAACGCCCTGCGCCGCCATTCCGGCTCTGTTGCCAAGGTGATGGACGAACTGGTGCTACCCCGCCGCACGCTGAATGAAAAAATGGCCAAATATGGTTTGAGTCGCTCGGATTATCTCTGATCGCTCATAACCGTAATGCTGCGCGAATGCAAAAACCCGTATTCGGTCTGTTTTCCCTTCAGGCTGAAACGATCACCCGCACGCAGCCCAAATACCGAGCCTGGTCGCAACCCGCAGAGATATACCGGCTTGTCCGGCTCTAAAGGATCTGCGACCAATAGCGGGGTGGCGCAATAGCTGGCCATGATCTGCTCGGTGCGCGGCGGCTGCGGCAAGACCTGAAATACCTTTTCTGCACCTTCCTGCCCAAAAGAAGCCATGCCGGCGATTAACGGAAACCCTTTGAGTATGGCACTTTGCAGTCCAAATATCGCCATCGCGGCCATAAACAATATTACGGCAATCACCCTTGTTGCAAACTTTCGTTTCTCCACCAAGCCGGCGAGCAATACCGCCGCCAAAGCCCCGACCAAAGCAAAAGGATAGATTTGATCATAAATCGCCTTAAGTGCCTCATTTGCAAGGAAATTTCCGCGTATAAAGCCTATCAAAGATGCAAGCAATATCGCAACAAGCGGCAAGCCAAGAAGCATTTTCCATAAAGACATATCGGCATTTTTTACAGGCGAAAAGCTGGGCAATCCATCCTTCCAGCTTAGCTCAAAAGCTTCGATTTTATTGCTATTTTTCGGGTCCGGCATATAAAGCACCGATTTTCGACGCTTGTATTTCAGGATAACCGGCATCGGAAATTTCAGCTTTTTTGCCATATGGACCAGATGTAAATAACGAATATAACTGCCGGGAATGACCATCAGGACCAGATAAAAATAGACCCAGCCACTAATGAGCATAATCAGCCCCGATTCACCGATCCGGGAAATAAATGCCGGAGGCGGAGCGACCCCTCTTGTCGTCACCAAAAGCAGCTCGATGACAAGCAAGCCGAATACGGCAAATAACAGCAGTCGAATCCCCAGAATTCTGGCCAAAGAATGCCCGCTACGCAGATATTTCTCGGTCATTGACGGCAATAGGAAAACCACTGCCAAAACCAGCTGCACAAATATAAGGGTATAGTTAAACAGGGTTAAGCGCGCGGCATTGAACGCGCCGCCCTCTGTTGCCACGGTCCAATAAAAATAGGGAAAATAAAGCAAAAATACGCCGGTAAGGATAGCGATAATGCGCCCTGCGATTCCGGCAATCCCGAGCGTGATCACCGGATGGAAATTTGTTTCTGACAATAAAAATCCTCCGGAGATTGTTTTTACGTTACCAACGCATCAGACACCGGTCAACGGATTTTCCATTCGCCAAAGCTGAAAAATGCGTCCCACCCTGCCGCAGGCTGAATGAAAAAATGGCCAAATATGGCATGGGCCGCTCGGGCAAGCTTTAGACATAAATAGGGGCGCGAAACCGGGCGCGCCCCTATAATTCAAAATATTCAGACCTTAATAATAGTCATAGCTCGATACCGCACAGACATTTACGCCGTTGCGGACCAGCGTTTGTCCATTGCTAAAGGTGGCTTTGAAATCAAACATACAGGCACCGGTGCCATCATCAAAATCAATCGTGATATATTGCCCCGAGCGCAAAACGGAGCGACCGAGCTGATCTGGTCCCCAGGTGCTTTGACCGGTATTGGAGGCATAAAACCTCGTCATGGTTGTGCCGCTGGTATTGGTAATATCAACCACGCGGTTATAGCTGCCGGAGCTGGTGGATCCGGTGGTATCGCAGGCGGCAAGCGCCAATAGGCCCACTAGGGCTAGAGCCATTTTTTTCATAAAGTCCCCAATTCGTTAAGTTAGCGTTAATGGGGATAGATGACACAATATTTCACTTTGTGTCAATTATTTTATGTGCCGGAATTCCCGTGATCCAGCGCCGAACCCAGATCGCCATAGCCGGTAAACCGGCGCTCAAAAACCAACCCGAGCTTTTGCGCGGCGGCCTGCGCTGCCTGCGTCAGGGCGTCATCTTCGGTTTGGGCCAAAAACACCAGTTTTTCATAATTGCCAAAATACAAATCCCGCAGCTCGGGGTGCTTATCCAGCCCCATCGGGCGCCAAACAAAGGCCTCGAATTGCCGGGCTAGAAAATCCGTCAGGTAAAAGCTGGTCACCTCGCCGCGCGCGGCAAAAGCGTCATTTCCCTCGAAAAACGAATAGCAATGCGGGCCGGAAATCATCTCTACCCCGAGACTTTCACAGCGCGCCGCCAGCAATCCCCCTGTGCCGCAATCGGCGTAAGCCACAAATATCCGCGCATATTGCCCGCGCGCGGCCACCACCGCCGCCTCCACTGCATCGGGGATTTTTTCGGGCCGCAAATGCAGATCGGCGGGCAGGCATTGCAATTCCATATGCTGCCAGCCGTTCAGCTTTATCAGCGCCAGCACCTCGCGCGCCAGCGCGCCGCAGGCGATGATCAGGGTCTGCATCAGGCCTGATTATGCTTGCGCGCCATAAATTCCTTGGCGGTTTCCACGGCCACAGCGGCATCGCGGCAATAAGCGTCCGAGCCTATGGCCTTGCCGAATTCCTCGTTCAGCGGCGCACCGCCCACCAGCACGATGTAATCGTCGCGAATGCCCTGCTCCACCATGGTATCAATCACGATTTTCATATAGGGCATGGTGGTGGTCAGCAGGGCCGACATCCCCAGAATATCGGCTTTTTCCCGCTTCAGCGCGTCGATATAATCTTCCACCGGATTATTGATCCCGAGGTCGATAATCTCGAAACCCGCGCCCTCCATCATCATCGCCACGAGGTTTTTGCCGATATCGTGGATATCGCCCTTCACCGTGCCGATCACCACCTTGCCAAGCTGCGGCGCGCCGGTTTCTACCAGAAGCGGTTTCAGGATATGCATCCCCTTTTTCATCGCGCCAGCGGCCAGCAAAACTTCCGGCACAAACAGGATTCCGTCGCGAAAATCGATGCCGACAATGCGCATGCCTTCAACCAAAGCCTTGGTCAGGATGTCATAGGGCGTCCAGTCGCGCTTGAGCAGGATATGCACGGCTTCGGCAATTTCATCGGACATGCCGTCATAAAGATCATCGTGCATTTGCAGCACGAGTTCCGCATCGTCCAGTTCATCAAGGATGAGATCGTCTTCTTCGTCTGACATTGGGCTATCCCTCAGTTATTTCTGTCAAGTTTTGGCGCATTCGCCGGAGATCACTTAGCGATAACCGACAAAGCAATAACGCTCAACGACTATTTACGCCGCCTGCGCACGCGTTTTGGCGCAGGCGCATCGCCGGTGCCATCGGAAGCGGAGGAAAACCCGCCCAGCACTTCGGTAATTTCAGCATCCGTCGGAGGTGGTCCCATCGGGGTTTCTTCCAGCGCCTTGCGCATCGCCACGAGGTGTTCGGGCATGGTGCCACAACAGCCGCCAATAATTTTTGCGCCGGAATTGCGCACCATCACCGCATATTGGCCCATCAATTCAGGGGTGCCATCATAATGGATATGCCCATGCACAAATTTCGGAATGCCGGCATTGCCCTTGGCCACAATCGGCACCTCGGGATTGGCAGCCGCAAAGCCCTGAATGGTGCGCAAAAGATCAGAGGCCCCAACCCCGCAATTCGCGCCAAAACCGAGCGGGCGATTTTCAATCCCCTGCACCATTTCCACCATGCCCGAGGAGGTCATCCCCATCATGGTGCGGCCGGCGGTATCAAAGCTCATTGTGCCAACCCAGGGCGCATCAATATTGGCAAACGCCTCGGCGGCGGCCCGATATTCCTCAGGCGCAGAAATGGTTTCCAGCCAGAGCACATCAGCCCCGCCCTCCATAAGCGCCGCGCCCTGTTCTTGAAACATTTCAACGGCTTCACCGTGGCTTAGCGGCCCGAGTGGCTCAAAAATCTCGCCGGTTGGCCCCACAGAGCCAGCCACCACCACAGGCCGGCCCGCCTTGTCGGCGACCTCGCGGCCAAGCTCGGCGGCGGCTTTATTCAGCTCGCGCACGCGGTGCTGGGCATTGTGCAATTTCAGCCGCGCCGCGGTGCCGCCAAAGGAATTGGTCAGGAAAATATCCGAGCCGCTATCGACCGCGTCCTGATAAAGCGCTTTAATCTTTTCCGGCTGGTCCACATTCCAAAGCTCCGGCGCTTCGCCCGCTTCCAGCCCGCGATTAAACAGGTTGGTGCCCGTGGCCCCGTCGGCCATCAGCCAGTCTTTTTCCGCCAGAAGCTTGCTCAGCAAATCCATTTTATCCAACCTGTTTTTCTGCGATCAGGCGCAGGCGCTCGATCATGGCCCGAAGGCCGTTGCTGCGTTGTGCCGAAAGATGCTGGTCCAGCCCGAGCCGCCCCATCTCCTTTAGCGCGTCCACCTCTAGCGCATCTTTATAAGGCAATCCATCATAAAGCGCATGCAGCACGGCAATAAGCCCGCGCACGATCATCGCGTCACTATCGCCGGTAAAGCGGATCACATCGGCGCTCAGGTCCGGCATAATCCAGACCTGCGAAGCACAGCCATGCACCTTGGTTTCCGCGATCTTATGCGCCTCGTCCATCTCGGCCATTTTCTTGCCAAGGTCGATCACATAACGGTAGCGGTCCTCCCACTCGTCAACAAACTCGAAATCCTCGACAATCTCTTCAAATTTTTCCGTGGCCATAGTCTCTGACTCCTTTTGTCGAGTATTTAGAGGCTCGGGCGCTAATCGTCCACCCCCATGTGGCGCTTTGCCCATGCTAAAGCGGCCTCTACGGTATCCACCATCTCCATTTTCGGTAGCGCAGGTCGCTCGATCAGGATCACCTTCATCCCAAGCTGCCGCGCCGCACCAAGTTTGGGCCAGCCGCCCTGCCCGCCGGCATTATGCACCACCAGCGCGTCAATGCCTTGGGCTGAAAGCTCCGCCACTTCCCCCGCCACATCAAACGGCCCGCGCATGGAGCGCAATCGACCATTTGGCGGCATGGGTGGATGCGGCGGGTTGCGGCTGCGGATGCAAAGCTCGGTATCTGACAGGCGGTAAAACGGTGCCAATCGGCCATTCCCCACCGCCAAAAGCGCCCGCTTGGCCCCGCTTGCAGCCAGCGCTTCTGCGGCAGCTTCGGCGCTTGCGGCCATGGTCCAGTTATCCTCGGGCGCTGACTGCCAGCCCGAGCGCGCCAGCCCGATATGGGGCTTATCGTGCATAGAAAGCGCGGCGCATTGCCAAAGGTCAGTATCAAACGGATGCGGCGCGATCACCGCGATTTCACCAGCCGGATCGACCCCGATCCCCGCCGCCCCCAGCGCTTCTTCCAGCAAATCCGCCTCGCGCGAGCCACCGATTAGCGCCAGCTTCATAGCTCGATAATGGTCACGCCTTGCGGCCCGGCCGAAAGCGCGATTTCGCCGCGTTTCAGCCGCAAAGCATCCTCGCCAAACACCTCGCGCCGCCAGCCCGCTAGCGCATGCACATCGGGGTTATCCTCGCCCGCGATCCGGTCCAGATCGGCAGCGGTTGCGATCAGCTTGCTCGCCACGCCCTCCGCGCCGGATTTGGCCTTCAGCAATACCCGCAGCAAATCCCCCAGCGCCTCGTTGCCTTGGGGCTTTTCGCGCGATTTGGGCGGCTTGGGCAGGTCTTTTTCCGGCATTTCCATGCCCGCCTTCACCGCCTTTAAAATCCCTTCGGCAATCGGTCCTTTGCGGCCTTCGCGCAGTAGCCTTGAGCGGCTTAGGTCGCTCAAATCCTTGGGCTTGTTCGCCGCCAGCTCCAGCAATGCGTCGTCTTTAAAAACCCGGGGCCGGGGGATATTACGATCCTGGGCATAGCTTTCACGAAATTGCGCCAGCGCATGGGCCACCGCCAAAAAGCGCGGAGAATTGGTGCGGGTTTTCAGGCGCTTGCCCGCGTCTTCGGGGCGGATAATATAGGTATCGGGGTTCATCAAAACCGCCAATTCCTCCTGCACCCAAGGCTCCCGCCCCTTGGCCTTCAGCTCTTTGGCAAGGAATTCATACACCACCCGCAGATGCGTTACATCGCCAATGGCATAGGTCTTTTGCTTATCGGTCAGCGGGCGGCGGGACCAATCGGTGAAGCGGCTGGATTTATCGACCTGCTCCCGCGCGATCTTGCGCACGAGGGTTTCATAGCCGACCTGCTCGCCAAAGCCGCAAACCATCGCCGCGACCTGGGTATCAAAGAATGGCTTGGGGATAACCCCCGCCTCGACCGCAAAAATCTCCAGATCCTGCCGCGCGGCGTGGAAAACCTTCACCACGTTTTCATCCTCAAACAGCGCATAAAGCGGCGCAAGATCAATGCCATTGGCCAACGGATCAATCAGCGCGCCGCCCTCATCGCCCTCGCCGGGCATGGCGACCTGCACCAGGCAGAGCTTGGAATAATAGGTCCGCTCGCGCAAAAATTCGGTATCTACGGTTACGTAGGGATGGGCGGCGCAAGCGGTGCAAAACTCGGCCAGCGCCTCGGTGGTTGTTATTGTTTTCATATCCCTGCTATATCTGTGAATATCGCTGAAATCCACCACTTTTGAGGCCTCCATGCGCGCTACCCTTGATTTTGATCTCGCCACCCCCGAAGCGCCGCCCGAGGCCTCGATCAATGCGGCAGTAAAATTGCTGAAATCGGGCTTTTTATTTCGCTATGCCGAGATGGGCGGCGAGGGCAACGAGGCCGCGCTGCTGGAGCAGGAATTCGCAGCCCTGCTGGGGCGGAAATACTGTATTGCCGTTAATTCCGGCGGATCGGCGATCTTTCTGGCGCTGAAGGCGGCGGGGGTGAAGCC
>WFUK01000162.1 GCA_015485015.1 Paracoccaceae bacterium
TATCAACCAGATCCGGATGAAAATCGGGGTGATGTTCGGCTCCCCCGAAACCACATCTGGCGGTAATGCGCTAAAATTCTATGCTTCGGTGCGGCTTGATATTCGTCGGACCGGCTCGCTCAAGGATCGGGACGAGGTGGTGGGCAATTCCACACGGGTGAAAGTGGTGAAAAACAAGGTTGCGCCGCCGTTCAAGCAGGTCGAATTCGACATTATGTTTGGCGAAGGCATTTCCAAAACCGGTGAAATTCTGGATATGGGCGTAAAGCTTGGCATCGTGGGCAAGGCCGGATCGTGGTTTTCTTATGGAGACGAGCGCATCGGGCAGGGCCGCGAGAATTCAAAAACCTTCCTGAAAGAGCATCCGGATATTGCCCATGAAATCGAAGACAAAATCCGCGCGGCCCATGGTCTGGATTTTGACGGCTCCGAAAACGACGTGCTGGAAGAATGATTTCGGGCGGCCATTGCGCCGCCCTTTTTTTATCCGCCCTGTGGACAGCCAAGCCGCTTCGATATAGATGTTTTTGAACAGCTCATCGAAGGTTAGAGGTCTCCATGTCCAGCGTTAACGACATCCGCAACACGTTTTTGAATTCATTCAAAGCCAACGGCCATGAAGCGGTGGAAAGTTCGCCTTTGGTGCCGCGCAATGATCCATCCTTGATGTTTACCAATGCCGGCATGGTGCAATTCAAAAATGTATTTACCGGCCTTGAAAAACGCGATTATACCCGCGCCACTACCAGCCAGAAATGTGTGCGCGCGGGGGGTAAGCATAATGACCTTGATAATGTCGGCTATACCGCGCGGCATCTTACCTTCTTCGAAATGCTCGGCAATTTCAGCTTTGGCGATTATTTCAAGGAAGACGCCATCCCCTATGCGTGGGATCTGCTGACCAAGGATTTTGGCATCGATAAAAGCAAACTCCTCGTCACGGTTTACCATACCGATGATGAGGCGGCCGATATCTGGAAAAAGCACGCGGGGCTTTCGGATGATCGCATTATCCGCATCGCGACCGATGATAATTTCTGGTCGATGGGAGCCACTGGCCCTTGCGGCCCCTGCACCGAGATTTTCTATGATCACGGTGATCATATCTGGGGCGGCCCTCCGGGATCGCCCGAGGAAGACGGCGATCGTTTTATCGAGATCTGGAACCTCGTTTTCATGCAATATGAGCAGCAAGCAGATGGCACGCGGCTAAACCTGCCAAAGCCCAGCATCGATACCGGCATGGGGTTGGAGCGGATCAGCTCGCTGCTGCAAGGCTCGAATGACGTTTATGATACCGACCTGATGCGCAGCCTGATCGAGGCCTCGGCCCATGCCACCAATTCCGAGCCGGATGGCGAGGGCAATGTGCATCACCGCGTGATCGCCGACCATCTGCGCTCGACCTCGTTTTTGATCGCCGAAGGGGTGCTGCCCAGCAACGAGGGCCGTGGCTATGTGCTGCGCCGGATCATGCGCCGCGCCATGCGGCATGCGCATTTGCTCGGGGCGAAAGATCCGGTAATGCACCGGATTGTGCCCGAGCTGGTAGCGCAAATGGGGCAGGCTTTTCCCGAGCTTTCCCATGCCCAATCCATGATCGAGGAAACGCTGGAGCTGGAAGAAACCCGTTTTAAGACCACGCTGGAGCGCGGGTTGAAATTGCTGGATGGAGAGTTGGACAAGCTGGCGGATGGTGCGCCATTGCCCGGTGAAACCGCGTTTAAGCTTTATGACACCTATGGTTTTCCGCTGGATCTGACCCAGGACGCCCTGCGCGAAAAATCCCGCGAGGTCGATACCGCCGGCTTTGACGCCGCCATGGCCGAGCAAAAAGCCAAAGCCCGCGCCGCATGGGCCGGCTCTGGCGAGGCGGCGGATGAAAATGTCTGGTTCGATGTGGCAGACAAGCACGGTCCCAGCGAATTTATCGGTTATATCGAGGAAGAAGCCGAGGGCCATATCGTGGCTTTGGTGGTGGATGGCAATGCGGTGGACGCCGCCAAAGGCGAGGTGCAGATCGCGCTGAACCAGACGCCGTTTTACGCCGAAAGCGGCGGGCAGGTCGGGGATGAGGGGGTGATCATCACCGATACCGGCAAGGTGAAGATCACCGATGTGCGCAAGAAAGCCGGTGTATTTGTGCATATCGGCACGGTGGTCGAGGGCGAAATTGCCCTTGGCCAAGCGGCGGAATTGAAGGTGGATCATCTTAATCGCCGCTCGATCCGCGCCAATCACTCTGCCACCCATCTGCTGAATGAAGCCCTGCGCAATGTGCTGGGCACCCATGTGGCGCAGCGCGGATCGCTCAATGCGGCCAACCGGTTACGCTTTGATTTCAGCCATGCCAAGGCGATGACCAAGGGTGAGCTGGCCGAGGTGGAGATGGAGGTGAACCGCTATATCAGGCAAAACACGCGGGTCGAAACCCGGATCATGACACCGGACGCCGCGCGCGAGCTTGGCGCGCAGGCGCTATTTGGCGAGAAATACGGCGACGAGGTGCGGGTGGTTTCGATGGGCGAGCTGGAAGGCTCCGGTAAGGGCATTGACGGCAAGACCTATTCGCTGGAGCTTTGCGGCGGCACCCATGTGGAGCGCCTTGGCGAGATCGGCTTGTTCAAGCTGGTATCCGAAGGGGCATCTGCCTCGGGTGTGCGCCGGATCGAGGGGCTGACCGGCGCGGGGGCCATGGGCTATATCGCGATGAATGACACCCATTTGGCGCAAGCGGCAGCGGTGATGAAAACCACCGCCGAGCAGCTGCCAACCCGCATCAAATCCCTGCTGGACGAGCGCAAGCAGATGCAAAACGAGCTGGCAAATTTCCGTAAGCAACTGGCGATGGCAGGCTCGGGGCAAGCCGAGGTCAGCGTGCAGAATATCAACGGCTTGCCGTTTTTGGCGCAAACGCTTTCCGGTGTTTCCGGCAAAGACCTGCGCGGCATGATTGACGAACATAAAAAACGTCTCGGCAAGGGGATTGTGCTGCTTATCGCCGATACCGGTGATCGGGCCGCGATTGCCTGTGGTGTGACCGAGGGGCTGGATATCTCGGCTGTGGATATTGTGCGTGTTGCGGCTGAAAAGCTCGGCGGCAAGGGCGGCGGTGGTCGGCCCGATATGGCGCAGGCGGGCGGCGCGAGCGCCGAAAATGCAGATGAGGCCATTCAGGCCGTAATTGAAATGTTGGAGGCTTAAATGGCGGTTTATGCAATGGTTCATATAGATGTGACGGATGCGGAAGAATACGCAAAATACGCGGCAATCGCGGGTCCGGCCGTGGCGCAATATGGCGGGGAGTTCCTCGCCCGTGGTGGCGAATGTCTGCATATGGAAGGCACAGGGCGCGCACGCAATGTGATCATCCGCTTTGCCGATTGGGAAACCGCCAAGGCGTTTTATGCCAGCGACGAATACCAGCGGGCGCTCAGCCACGGCCTGCCGGCGGCAACGCGCGAATATACCTTTGTGGAGGGGGTTTAGATGGCGGCCTATATCATTGCGCGGATCGAGGTGACCAACCTTGAGGCCTATAAGGCCTATGCGGCCAAAACACCGGCGCTGGCTGAAGGTTTTGGCGGAAAATTTCTTGTGAAAGCTGGAGCTTATGAGCAGGTGGAGGGGAGCGGCCCTGATCGCCATGTGGTGATTGAAATGCCGGATATGGCCACGGCGCGGGCGTTTTATAATAGCCCGGAATATCAGGAAATCTTGCCAATCGCGCTGGAAAACTCGATCCGTGATCTGGTGATCGTTGAGGGCGCATAGCGGCGCATTGACCATGGCATGGCTTGGAGGCGTTTTTCTCGCGCCGCGCTAATGGGTGGCGCTGTTTGAAAACAGGTGAATGACCAAAACGCCTGCGATGATGAGTGATAACCCGATGATTGCGGGTGCATCCAGGGATTGCTTGAACCAGAAATAGCCGATGATGGCGATAAAGACGATCCCGAGGCCGGACCAGATGGCATAAACGATCGATACCGGCATGTATTTCAGCGTGTAGCCCATAAAAACAAACGAAGCCGAATAGCCCGCAACCACGAGAACCGAGGGCCAAAAGCGGGTGAATTGTGCCGAGGCTTGCAGGGCCGAGGTGCCGATCACTTCAGCAATAATCGCGGCGAGCAGGTAAAGATAGTGGATCGGCATGGCGGGCTCCATGAAAAAGGGCGCCCAGAGTGAGCGCCCTTTAGCCTAGCTTTGAAGCGGTATTTTAAGCCAGCGCTTTTTGCAGGTTCTCGTCGATTTTCGCCAGGAAACCTTCGGTGGTCAGCCATTTTTGATCCGGCCCGACCAACAGCGCCAGATCTTTGGTCATGAAGCCGCTTTCCACGGTATCGACAATTACCGTTTCCAGCGTTTCGGCAAAGGTCATCAGCGCGGCATTATCGTCCAGCTTGGCGCGGTGCTTTAGCCCGCCGGTCCAGGCATAGATCGAGGCGATGGAGTTGGTCGAGGTGGCTTCGCCTTTTTGATGCTGGCGATAATGGCGGGTAACGGTGCCATGCGCGGCTTCGGATTCCACGGTTTGGCCGTCCGGCGTCATCAAAACCGAGGTCATCAGCCCGAGCGAACCAAAGCCCTGTGCCACGGTATCGGATTGCACATCGCCATCATAGTTTTTGCAGGCCCATACGAATTTGCCCGACCATTTCATGGCCGAAGCCACCATATCGTCAATCAGGCGATGCTCGTA
>WFUK01000163.1 GCA_015485015.1 Paracoccaceae bacterium
AGCGCAGTTGAAAACGCCCTGAGCTTTGCCCCGTCAGAGGTGGGTTCCACCCCGCCACCACCCATGGTGGCGCGCTCGCAATTTCACGGATTTCTGGGCGAATCCGAGCCGATGCAGCAGATTTACAAAATGATCCAGAATATCGGGCGCAGCTCGGCCACGGTATTTATCACCGGCGAAAGCGGCACCGGAAAAGAGGTTGCTGCGAAGGCGATCCATGCGGAATCCCGCCGCGCCCGCGCGCCGTTTGTGCCGCTGAATTGCGGGGCAATTCCGGCCGATCTGCTGGAATCCGAGGTTTTTGGCCACCTGAAAGGCTCGTTTACCGGCGCGATTGCCAATAAAAAAGGCGCAGCCGAGGTGGCTTCCGGCGGCACGCTGTTTTTGGATGAAATATGCGAGATGGATTTGGGCCTGCAAACCAAGCTGCTGCGATTTCTGGAGACCTCCAAAATCCAGCCGGTGGGGGCGGTGCAGGCTAAATCGGTGGATGCGCGGATATTATGCGCCACCAATCGCGATCCGCTTGAGGAAGTGCGCGCGGGCCGGTTTCGCGAGGATTTATACTATCGCCTGCATGTGGTCCCGATGCATCTGCCGCCCCTGCGCGATCGGCGCGGCGATATCGGTCTGATCGCGCAATCGGCCCTGAAAAAATTTGCCCTTGAGGAAGGGCGGCGCTTTGAGCGGATTTCGGCGGAGGTTTTGCGGATATTCGCGTCCCATCCTTGGCCCGGTAATGTGCGTCAGCTATTGAACGTCTTGCGCAATGTGGTGGTGCTAAATGAGGGGGTGGAAGTGGCGGCGCATATGCTGCCCCATGAAATTTCCGGCCGCGCTGTGGCCGAGCCGGGCGATATTGGCGCGCCGCTGCCAGCGGCCGAAATTTGCGAGGTGGCGCAGTTTGTCGGGCTGACGCTATCGGAATTCGAGCGCAGCTTTGTCGAGGCGACGATTGACGAATGTAACGGCTCGGTGCCGGAAGCGGCGCGGATGCTCGATGTTTCGCCCTCGACCCTGTATCGCAAGCGCGAAGCGTGGAAAAAGCAGGATGGCAACGGGCGGTAACGGGCTTGCTCTTGGCTGGAAATTGACTATATGATCAACATTTGAAAATGGCCAAATGGGGGATGATATGGATCTGATGACGGAAGCAAAGCGGGTTCGGATGAATGCCCATGCGCCCTATTCGAATTTCAAGGTCGGCGCGGTATTGCGCACGGCGGCGGGGGATGTTTTTTCCGGCTGCAATGTCGAAAATGTCGCTTATCCCGAAGGCACCTGCGCCGAAGCAGGGGCGATTGCCGCCATGGTCGCGGCGGGGCAGGGCGATATTGTCGAAATTCTGGTGATGGCCGAGAGCGATGTGCCGATCACCCCTTGCGGCGGGTGCCGCCAGAAAATCTCCGAATTCGGCACGCCTGAAACGGTGATTATTCTTGCCAGCCCAACGGGGGTGATTGGGGAGGTTACGCTGGGCGAGCTGCTGCCCGGCTCCTTCACGCCGGCGCATCTTGCCGGGGCGAAATGATGCTGCCGCAAGAGATTATCGCCGCCAAGCGAGACGGAAAACCCCTTTGCGAAGAAGAAATAATTTCCTTCATTCAGGGGCTTACCAATGGTTCGGTCAGCGGCGAGCAAGCAGCCGCTTTTGCCATGGCGGTGTATTTCCAAAAAATGAATCTGACCGAGCGCGTAGCCCTTACCGAGGCGATGCGCGATAGTGGCGATGTGCTGCGCTGGGATCTGCCGGGACCGGTGCTGGACAAGCATTCCACGGGGGGCGTCGGGGATAATGTGTCGCTGATGCTCGCGCCTGCGCTTGCGGTGTGCGGGGCTTATGTGCCGATGATCTCGGGGCGCGGCTTGGGCCATACCGGCGGCACGCTGGATAAATTTGACGCCATTCCGGGCTATCAAACCCAGCCCGATATCGAGACTTTGAAGCGGGTCACGCGCGAGGTTGGCTGCGCGATTATTGGCCAAACCGGCGATGTTGCCCCCGCCGATAAGCGGCTATACGGCATTCGCGATGTTACCGCCACGGTGGAATCGGTGGACCTGATTACCGCCTCGATCCTTTCCAAAAAGCTGGCAGCGGGGCTGGAAGGCTTGGTGCTGGATGTGAAATGCGGCTCGGGGGCATTTATGGATAGCCTGCCAAAAGCGCGGGAATTGGCCGAAAGCCTTGTGCGCGTTGCCAATGATGCGGGCTGCCGCACCACGGCGCTAATTACCGATATGAACGAGCCTTTGGCGAGGGCGGCGGGCAATGCTTTGGAGATGCAAAACGCGGTGGATTTCCTGACGGGGGGCGAGATCGATAACCGCTTATGGGATGTGACGGTGGCGCTCGGAGCCGAGCTTTTGGCCAATGCAGGGCTGGCGGATGGGCCGGATGCGGGGGTAAATATGATGCTGGATGCGCTACAATCCGGCAAGGCGGCAGAGCGGTTTGGCCAGATGGTCAGCGCCCTTGGCGGGCCGGTGGATTTTGTGGAAAAATCGGAGGACTATCTTGAAGAAGCCCCGCTGGTGGCCGAGATTTACGCGCCTAAATCCGGCTTTGTGCAGGCGATCGAGACCAAAGGCGTGGGCATGGCTGTGGTCGCTTTGGGTGGCGGGCGCGGCAAATCGTCTGACCCGATTGACTATGCCGTGGGGCTGGATTGGCTGGCGGGCATTGGCCAGCATGTGGATGGTGCCCAGCCGATTGCGCGGGTGCATGCCCGCGATGAGGCCGCGCTGGAAGAAGCCAAGCGGCGGGTGATTGCGGCTTATAAAATTGGTGATACGGTGCCCGATGAAACCCCCTTAATCGTTGAAAGGATAAGCTGATGGCGCGGGCATTTTTGCTAATCATGGATTCCGTTGGCATTGGCGGCGCGCTGGATGCGGCGGCTTTTGGCGATGAAGGCTCCAACACATTGGGCCATATCGCGGCGGAATGCGCAGCGGGGCGGGCGGATCAGGGCCGGTCAGGGCCGCTGAAGCTGCCGCATCTGGATGCGCTCGGCTTTGGCGCGGCGGCGCGCGAGGCGAGCGGCGAATTACCGGCGGGGCTGGCTGGCAATGCGGGGCTTTTTGCTGTCGCCAATGAGGCCTCCAACGGCAAGGATACGCCGACCGGCCATTGGGAGCTGGCGGGCGTGCCGGTGCCGTTTGACTGGCACTATTTCCCCGATACCCAGCCCTGCTTTCCGCCAGATAAAATGGCTGAATTCATTGCGCGCGCGGGGCTGCCCGGGGTGCTGGGCGACAAGCACGCTTCCGGCACTGTGATCATTGACGAACTCGGCGCGGAGCATATGCAGAGCGGCAAGCCGATCTGCTATACCTCGGCTGATAGCGTGTTTCAGATCGCGGCGCATGAGGAGAGCTTCGGGCTGGCGCGGCTGCTGGAGATTTGTGAGATTGCGGCGGAAATCTTTCATCCGATGATGGTTGGGCGGGTGATTGCGCGGCCCTTTATTGGCGAGGTTGGCAGCTTTAAACGCACCCCGAACCGCCGCGATTATGCGATATCGCCCCCCGAGCCAACGATTTGTGATCGGGTGGTCGCGGCGGGTGGCCGCACGCTGGCCGTGGGTAAAATAGGCGATATTTTTGCCCATCAGGGCATCAGCGAAATATTCAAAGGCAAGGATGATATGGCGCTGGTGGATCATACCGTCGCCTTGATGGATGCGGCTGAGAATGGCGATTTGGTGTTTGCCAATTATGTCGAATTTGACAGCCTTTACGGCCATCGCCGCGATGTGGCGGGCTATGCGCGGCATCTGGAGGCCTTTGACGCGCGCTTGCCGGAAATATTGGCAGGGCTGCGCGCGGATGATCTGTTGATGATCTCGGCGGATCACGGTAATGACCCGACATGGCCCGGCACCGAGCATACCCGGGAGCGGGTGGCGGTTTTGATCGCCGGCACGGGGCGCGCGGGCAATTTAGGGCAGGTCGGCTTTGCCGATGTTGGTGAAACCATCGCCGCGCATCTGGGGCTGGCCCCCGGCACATATGGAAAGAGCTTTTTATGAATTTCAGCGAAATAGCAAAAACCGAATTGCATCTGCATCTTGAGGGCGCAGCCCCGCCTGCGTTTATCCGTCAGCTAGCTGGCGAAAAGGGTGTGAATATGGAGGGGGTTTTTGATGCGGATGGTGCCTATGTCTGGACCACCTTTGTGGAATTTCTCGCCACCTATGAGCGCGCTTGCGAGGTGCTGAAAACCCCCGAAGATTTTGGCCGATTGGTCAGCGCGGTTTTGGCCGAGCAAGCCTCGCACGGGGTGATCTATACCGAGCATTTTCTGGCGCCTGATTTTTGCGGTGGTGGCGATCTGGTGGCGTGGAAGGAATACCTTGCTGCCATGACCGAGGCTGCCGAAGCCAGCCCTGTGGAGGCGCGATTCATCCCCACCTGTGTGCGCCATATGGGGCCGGAGCAAGCGAAGATTACCGCGCGGGTGAGCGCTGAAACCGCTGGCGGGCTGGTCACCGGCTTTGGCATGGGCGGCGATGAAAGCCAATTTGCCGCCGCCGATTTTGCCTATGCTTTTGACATGGCGCGCGAGGCGGGGCTGGGCCTGACCAGCCATGCGGGCGAGGTCGAGGGGGCAAGCTCGGTGCGGGAAACGCTGGACGCTCTGCGCCCCAGCCGGATCGGCCACGGGGTGCGCTCCATCGAGGATGCGGATCTGGTGGCGCGGCTTGTGGATGAGGGCGTGGTGCTGGAGATCTGCCCCGGTTCGAATGTTGCGCTTGGGGTCTTTCCGGATCTGCAATCGCATTCGATCGCTGCGCTGCGCGAGGCGGGGGTGGCGATTACCGTTTCCACCGATGATCCGCCGTATTTTCACACCGATATGACATCGGAATACCGCAACCTTTCAGAAACGCTGGGCTGGACGCAAGCGGATTTTGACGCGATAAACCAGACAGCCATGCAGGCCGCATTTTGTGATGAAGCGACCCGCAGCCGCCTTTTGGCCAAATTTAACGGAGCTTGATATGCAGCATTTTACCCTAGTTGATCACCCGCTGGTGCAGCACAAACTGACCAAAATGCGGGAGAAATCCTGCTCCACCGCTGTGTTTCGCCAGCTATTGCGCGAGATCAGCCACCTTTTGGCTTATGAGGTAACACGCGATTTGCCGATGACCACCACTTCGATCGAAACCCCGATGGAAGCGATGGAAGCCCCTGTTCTTGAAGGTAAAAAACTGGCGTTGATCTCGATTTTGCGGGCAGGAAACGGCTTGCTCGACGGGGTGCTGGAGCTGATCCCATCGGCCCGCGTCGGCTTTGTGGGGCTTTACCGCGACGAGGCAACCCTGCAACCGGTGCAATATTATTTCAAGGTGCCAAAGGAGATGGATGAGCGGGTGGTGATCGCGGTGGATCCGATGCTGGCCACGGGCAATAGCTCGGTCGCGGCGATTGATCTGCTTAAGGAATCAGGGGCCAAGGATATCCGGTTTATGTGCCTGCTGGCCGCCCCCGAAGGCGTGGCGCGAATGAAAGAGGCGCATCCGGATGTGCCGATCATCTCGGCCTCGCTGGATCGGCAGCTTAGCGATATCGGCTATATTCTGCCCGGGCTTGGCGATGCGGGTGACCGGATGTTTGGCACCAAATAAGGCGGTGGCGGGGTAAAACCCCACCATCATTCCAAAGCCGCCAGCCGCAAGGCTGCAATCTGATGCACCTGATCCAGCGCCTCGCGAAATTCTACCTCGGGCGGATTATCCACGCGGCTGCGGAAATTCTCCAGTATTTCCACCCGGTGCCGGCCCCGGACCGCCAAGATATAAGGAAAGCCAAAGCGGGTTTTGTAGCGGTCATTGAGGTCGGTAAATTCCGCAAATTCTTCAGGCGTGCATTGGTCCAGCCCTGCGCTGGCCTGCTCGGAGGTGCTTTCCGCCGTCAGCGCGCCGGTGCTGGCCAGCTTGCCCGCCAGATCAGGGTGCGCGCGCAGCAGCGCCAGCTGGGCTTCCGGCCCCGCATCTTCGACAATCTGCCGCAATATCAGCGGCAGGCCTTTTAGCGGCGCGCCCATGGCAAAGGCTTTTTCGGCCACCCAGGGGCTGTGTTCGTATATGCTGCCAAGACGCTCGACATAGCTCTGTTGGTTGTGGTTCATTCGGGCCCCATTATTTGCTTTTCCTTTCTATATTTGCAGGTTACGCTGGCCCGAAACAAGAGAAATCGAAAGGGACGGGTATGGAAACCATTTTGCAAGAATGGGTCAGCCTTTTTGTGCGCTGGGCGCATATAATTTCGGCGATTGGCTGGATCGGGTCTTCGTTCTATTTTATGTGGCTCGATAGCAGCCTTAAAAAGCGTGCGGGCCTGCCGGACGGGGCGCGCGGCGATAGCTGGTCTGTGCATGGCGGCGGGTTTTATCATGTGGTGAAATATCAGGTTGCGCCTGACGAAATGCCCGATGCCCTGAAATGGTTTAAGTGGGAAAGCTACGCCACGTGGCTTACGGGATTCGCCATGCTTTCGGCCACCTATTATTGGGGGGCGAACGGGCTGTTGATCGATCGCGAGGTCGCCAATATGAATGCCGGACAAGCGATCACCCTTTCTATTGTTTCGCTGATCGGGGGGTGGTTTTTCTATGACAAGCTGTGCAAATCTTTCCTGCGGAAATGGCCCACTGTGCTATTCGGGATTTTGTTTGTCGCGATTGTGGCGGCAAGCTGGGGCTTTAGCCAGATGTTTTCGGCACGGGCGGCATGGCTGCATACCGGCGCGATTATTGCCACGATGATGACGGGGAATGTGTTTTTCGTGATCATCCCCAATACCAAAATCGTGGTGGCAGATCTGAAGGCGGGGCGCACGCCGGATGCCAAATATGGCGAGATCGCCAAGCTGCGCTCGACCCATAATAATTACCTCACGCTGCCGGTTATTCTGATGATGATTTCCAATCACTACCCGATGACCTATTCGCACCCGTATGCCTGGGTGATGGTGGCCATGGTGCTGATCATCGGCGCGGTTGTGCGGATATTTTACAACCGGCACGAGGCGGGTGTGCATGGCTTTGCGGTGCAATGGCAATGGCCGGTGGTGGCGGTTACCGCGATTGCCCTGATCGCGTTTTCCATGTGGCGCCCCGATCAGAAAACCGTGGATTTTGATCCGCTGGTGGCGATGGAGATTGTCAATAACCGCTGCGTAACCTGCCATTCCGCCACGCCGACCAGCGAAATGTTTGATGCCCCGCCAGCGGGTATTGCCTTTGATAACCTTGACCAAATCCGCGCGCAGGCCAGTAAAATAGTGGCGCAATCCGTGCTTTCCAATTCCATGCCCTTGGGCAATATCACCGAGATGACCGACGAAGAGCGGGTGATCCTGGGCTCGTGGCTGCGGGCGGGCGCGCCTGCCGAATGAGGCTGCTGGTCAAAAACGCCGATGTGCTGGTCACGATGGATGGCGCGCGGCGGGAGCTGAAAGGCGGCTGCCTGCTGGTGGAAGACGGGGTTGTTGCCTCGGTTGGGCCGGAAATGCCCGCCGACGAGGTGCTGGATGCTTCGGGCTGTGTGGTCACGCCGGGTTTGGTCAATACCCATCACCACCTCTATCAAAGCTTAACCCGCGTGGTGCCGGGCGGGCAGGATGCGCTGCTGTTTGGCTGGCTGCAAACCCTCTATCCGATCTGGGCCAAAATGCGGCCCGAGCATATGAAGGTCTCGGCCCAGATCGGGCTGGCGGAGCTGGCGCTTTCGGGCTGCACTATGTCCTCGGACCACCTCTATCTTTACCCTGACGGGGTGCGGCTGGAGGATACCATCGAGGCGGCCCAGAGCCTTGGATTGCGCTTTCACCCCACGCGCGGCTCGATGAGCATTGGCGAAAGCGATGGCGGCCTGCCGCCCGATAGTCTGGTTGAGCGCGAAGCGGATATTCTGGAAGACAGCATCCGGCTGATCGACCAGTGGCATGACGGGGCGGAAGGCTCGATGCTGCGGGTCGGGCTGGCGCCTTGCTCGCCGTTTTCTGTCAGCCGCGAGCTGATGCGGGATAGTGCCGTTTTGGCGCGGGATAAAGGCGTGATGCTGCATACCCATCTGGCGGAAAACGACGAGGATATCGCCTATAGCTTGGAGAAATTCGGCTGTCGGCCCGGCGAATATGCCCGCGATCTGGGCTGGGTCGGCGAGGATGTATGGCACGCGCATTGTGTGAAGCTGGACGTAAACGAGATCGATCTTTTTGCCGCCACCGGCACCGGTGTGGCCCATTGCCCTTGCTCGAATTGCCGCCTTGGCTCGGGCATTGCGCCGGTGCGCCAGATGCGGGATTCGGGGGTGAAGGTTGGCCTCGGGGTGGATGGTTCGGCCAGTAATGACGCGGGCGATATCATTAGCGAGGCGCGCCAAGCCATGCTGTTGCAGCGGGTGCAAAACGGGGCCGATGCCTTTAGCGCCCGCGAGGCGCTGGAGGTGGCAACGCTGGGCGGCGCGCAGGTGCTGGGGCGGGCTGATTGTGGCGCGCTCGAGGTTGGCAAACGCGCGGATTTTGCGGTGTGGGATGTGCAAACCCTGAATAATGCAGGCGCGTGGGATGCGGTCGCGGCGCTGGTGCTTTGTGGCCCGCAAAAGGTGCGCGATCTTTATGTCGAGGGCCGCGCCGTGGTGCGGGAAGGGCAAATCACCCGCCTTGATATGCCCGTGGTGGCCGAGCGCGCGCGGGCCTTGGCGCTTGGGCTGACCAAATAAATCCGACGGAATAACCAGCCCCTCCCGTTCTATTCATACGCCCGTTTGAGCGAGGCGATTGGATACAGGAGGGGATTATGGATTTCATAAAGCGGATATTGATCGCGGGATTGGTCTTGCTGGCGGGCATCGCCCAAGGCCAGACCTTTGCCTATATGCCCGAGCGCGGCAATGCCTCGCCCGAGCTGGATGCCTATAGCTTTGCGGGGGCGCGGGGCGCGCCGGTGATGGTCTATGTGCATGGCGGGGCGTGGATGATCGGGGATAAGCGGCGGGTGGAGGATAAACCGGCGTTCTTTAATCAAAACGGCTATGTATTTATCTCGCTGAATTATACGCTGGTGCCGGAAACCACGGTTGAGAGCCAGCTTGCGGAGCTGGACTCGGCGCTGGGATTCATTGCCGATAATGTGGCGCGCATCGGGGGGGATCCGCGCAATATCAGCCTGATGGGGCATTCGGCGGGGGCGCATCTGGTTAGCATGATGGCGCTGCGACCGCTGGAAAATGCGCAGGCGCTGCTGGCTCAGGGGGCCTTGCGCGCGGTGCTGTCGATCGATACCCGCGCCTATGATATTTCGCGCATTGCCGCGCAGGCGGGGGGCAGCCTGCCGCGCGCCTATCGGCGCCCCTTTGGCAATGATCCGGCGCGCTGGGCGGCGCTATCGCCGCAAAGCTATATCGGCGAGACCGAGAAAAACCTGCCGGCGTTTTTTGTGGCATGGTCGGGGGCGGGCGATAATGCGGTGCGCGCCAGCTTCGGGCAGGATTTTGCGCGGCGGTTACAGGGCGTTGGCACGGCGGTCACCACCTTTGACGGCGGCGAATATAGCCATGGCGGGATCAATAAGGGCATTGGGAAAAGCCCCGCGATCAGCAATGCGATCTCGCAGTTTTTAACGGCGCAGCTATAGATGAAACGCGGCGGAGCCTAAGCCCCGCCGCGTCTTGCTATGCCTAGGAAGCGCCTAGTCTTCTTGCGGCAAAACCAGATTCAGGATGATCGCAATCAGCGCCACTGGCAGCAGG
>WFUK01000164.1 GCA_015485015.1 Paracoccaceae bacterium
GCGCTCGATCTCGCGGGCCAGCACGATTTTTTGCTGGTTGCCGCCGGAGAAATGACTGGCCACAAGCTGCGGAATAGGGGGGCGGATATCAAAGCGCTCCATCTTTTCGCGCGCGTCCTGCATCATGTATTTTTGGTTGGCGAGGCCAAACCTGCCGCTATATTCCGGCTCGTTATGATAGCCAAAGGCGGTGTTTTCCCATGTCATAAATGGCATAACAAGGCCGCGCTGGTGGCGATCTTCGGGCACATGGCTAATGCCGCGATGCCGCCGCAATTGCGCATTGGCGTGCTTGGAAGTGTCGATCGCTTCGCCATGCATCAAGACCTCGCCCGCCGTCGCGGCTCCGATGCCGGAAATCACTTCCAAAAGCTCGGATTGCCCGTTGCCCGCCACGCCGGCAATGCCCAGAATCTCGCCGCGCTTTAGCTCGAAAGACACATTTTTCAGCCGCTTCACCCCGTGCATGTCTGTCACGCTCAGGCCCTTGACCTGCATCACCACCTCGCCCACCTGCGCCGGTGTTTTATTCACTTCGAGCAGCACCCGCCGCCCGACCATGGCCTCGGCCAGATCCTCGGGCGAGGTGCTTTCGGTCGCGATGGTCTTGGTCATTTCGCCGCGCCGCATAACGGATACGGAATCGGTTACATCCATGATTTCCCGCAATTTATGCGTGATAATCACGATGGTTTTGCCTTGTTCTTTCAGGTTGCGCAGGATGCGGAACAGGTGGTCGGCCTCGTCGGGCGTTAGCACGCCGGTCGGCTCGTCCAGAATTAAAATTTCAGCTTGGCGATAAAGCGCCTTCAGGATTTCCACCCGCTGCTGGAAGCCCACGGAGATATCCTCGATCAAGGCATCCGGGTCCACATCCAGCTCATATTCATCGGCCAGCCGCTGTAGCTCCTTGCGCGCCTTTCGCAAGCTGGGGCCAAGCGTGGCACCATCTTCGGCCCCGAGAACCACATTTTCCAGCACGGTGAAATTATCGACCAGCATAAAATGCTGATGCACCATGCCAATGCCCGCCGCGATGGCGTCATGGCTGTCATTGATCGTGGTTGGCACCCCGTTGATCTTTACCGAGCCGGAATCAGCTTTATAAAAACCATATAGAATTGACATCAGGGTGGATTTCCCCGCGCCGTTTTCGCCGACAATCCCGTGAATCGCGCCTTTGGCCACGGTCATGGAAATGTCTTTATTGGCCTGCACCGGCCCGAAGGCCTTGGAAATACCGATTAATTCAATAGCAGGGGCGACTGCATCGAGCCGCCCCGCATTTACTGCCTCTGAAGACATTTTTAGTTGATCTCTACGGGGCAGGAATTGTCTGTCCGATAGTCGTGAACCACGATGTCGCCAGCGATGATCGCGGCCTTAGCGGCTTCTACGGCGGCCTTCATTTCGTCGGTGATCAGGTCAGCATTGTTTTCGTCCAATGCCCAGCCTACGCCCTCTTCGGCCAAGCCCATTACCTGAATGCCGGCGGTGAATTCGCCGTTATTCACGTCGTTGAAGGCGTCATATACAGCATTGTCTACGCGCTTCATCATCGAGGTCAGCATATTGCCGGGGTGCATGTAGTTCTGGTTGGCGTCAACGCCGATGCCCAGAATATCCGCATCCGTCGCGGCCTGAAGCACACCACGGCCCGTGCCGCCAGCCGCCGCAAACACAACGTCAGAACCGTTTTCGATTTGCGACATAGTGATCTCGCCACCCTTCACAGGGTTGTTCCATGCGGAACCGTCGGTGCCGGTCATGGCGCCAATCACGGTGATATCGTCACTCACAGATTTTGCACCCTGCGCATAGCCACACTGGAAGTTCTGGATCAAAGGAATGTCCATGCCGCCAACAAAGCTGATGGTGCCGGTTTTGGAAGCCATCGCCGCCAAAAGGCCAACGAGGTAGGAGCCTTCTTGCTCGGCAAATACCACGGAGCGCACGTTTGGCGCATCCACAACCATGTCGATGATCACAAAGCTGGTGTCAGGGAAATCAGGAGCAACGGTGGCCATGGCTGTGGCATTCGAGAAGCCCGCAACCACAACAGGGTTATTGCCGGCCTGGGCAAAGCGGCGAAGCGCTTGCTCGCGCTGGGCGTCGGATTGCAGTTCGAATTCACGATACTCGATGCCGGTTTCTTCGCGGAAACGCTCGGCACCGGTATAAGACATTTCGTTAAAGGATTTGTCAAATTTGCCGCCGAGATCAAAGATCACAGCCGGGTTGGCTTGTGCGCTGGCGAATGTGCCTGCACCGACGAGGGCCGTTGTGGCGATAAGGGTTTTAAGCAGTTTCATGTATTTCTCCCATACTACTAAAAATCGATCCAATTGGGCGAGCAGAATCCCGCAAATCAAGATCGAAGAAACGATAGACAAGTAAAGCGGCTAACGGGGGGGAGGGTCAATGGTTTTTTTATATTTTGTCGCGGGTGTGGATCAACAACTTGCGGCAAGAGGCGGGATTTGGGCTAAATCAGGTATTTGAAGATCAGCGCCGCTTGGGCGGGGCCGTCTGGTGGTTTGAAATAGGCTTCGCGCTTGGCGATTTGGATGAATCCGGATTTTTTGTAAAGCGCAATGGCGGCTGGATTATGCTCGGCCACCTCCAGGAAAATTTCCTTTGCCCCCATAGTGGCGGCCTTGCAGAGGAATTCGCCAATCAGGCGATAACCGCATCCGGTTTGCCGGGCATCGGGATGCACCGCGATGGTCAGAATCTCAGCCTCGGGACCAGAGATTCGCCCCATGGCAAAGCCGTTTTGATGGCTGATCAGGAATACGCCCTTGGAGGCCAGCAGGCTTTCGAATTCATCCACCCGCCACGGGCGCGGGCTGGTAAAGCACAGGCCATGCAGATCGGCGAGGGCCTGTGCATGCACCCTAAACGGCCACGGCGCGCACTTCGACCACTTCGGGG
Source organism: Paracoccaceae bacterium (assembly GCA_015485015.1). Lineage (GTDB taxonomy): Bacteria > Pseudomonadota > Alphaproteobacteria > Rhodobacterales > Rhodobacteraceae > UBA3077. The sequence continues at coordinate 2,935 of WFUK01000164.1, forward strand.
ATGAAGTGTTTCAGCAGGTTTTCAATGCCGCTTTTCAGGGTCATGGTCGAGGAAGGACAACCCGCACAAGCGCCCTGCATATGCAGATATACAATGCCGCGATCAAAGCCGTGGAAGGTGATATCGCCGCCATCTTGCGCCACAGCAGGGCGCACGCGGGTATCGAGCAGTTCCTTGATTTGCTTGACGAGGCCTGAATCCGGTCCGTCATGCTCGGCATGGCCCACGGTGCCGCTTTCATCATCCATCACCGAATCGCCGGATTGGTAATGCTCCATGATTGCGCCCAGAATTGCGGGTTTGATATAGGCCCAATCCTGCGCTTCTGATTTGGTGACGGTCACAAAATCCGGCCCGAAAAACACACCGCTAACGCCTTCAACCCCAAATAGCCGCTTGGCCAAGGGAGAGCTGTTGGCGGCCTCGGCATTGGGGAAATCGGCAGTGCCCATTTGCAACACAGCCTGCCCCGGCAGAAATTTCAGCGTGGCAGGGTTGGGGGTGGATTCGGTCTGGATAAACATTTGATGCGCCTCGTTTGGTTTCCGCATATATGATAGGCCTGAGCAAAAAAGTCAAGTAATCGAAGGCGCGGCAAATCGGCTGCTGGCGGGCATTGGAGATCGTCATTGGGCGAATATAATACCCCCGCGCCATGCGAGGTGGGGGGCAGATCAAGCGCCATTTAGGAAACCGCGATAATCGCTTCTTTGGTCATGCTGCCGGGCACAATGGTGATCGGCACCGGCATATCGCCACCGGTGCGGGCCACAAGCTGGCTAACCAGCGGACCAGGGCCAGAGCCAGAGGAGCCTGCGCCCAAAATCAGGATCGCCACGTCTTTGTCTTCTTTTAGCTGCTCCAGCACCTGCTCGGCTTTTTCGCCCTCGCGGATCACCAGTTCAGGCTCGACGCCTTCTTTGTCGATCATCCATTTGGAGAACACTTTGAAATGTTCCTCGATCCGCTCACGGGCTTCGGCGCGCATGGTTTCGCCAACTCCGATCCAGTGCTGGAATTCTTCGGGTGCGATAATGCCGAGGATTTCGACACCGGTGCCGGTTTTTTTGGCGCGAATGGCGGCAAAACGCAGCGCATTCAGGAATTCGGGGCTGTCATCCATGACCACAAGGAATTTACGCATCGATTGCTCCACATTGTTGATATGCCCCATATTCGCCCAAGATCACCTCGGGCGCAATGGGGGCGTTGTGTCGCGGTTAGGGTTGAGCTGTGGTAATGGCCGAATTCACCGGCGCATCGGCCGTGCGCACCGGCAAGCCACGCGCAAACCAGCCCGGCCCAACACCCGAGCCTGCCACGCCTTCAACCACGTCGATTACATTGGTCAGCCCCGCTTCGTATAGCTGCGCGGTTGCATTGCCGGAACGACTGCCGGTGCGGCAGATCAAGGCAAGTGGGGTATCGGGGTTCTGGGCGCGAATGGCGAGCAGGGTTTGAATGAAATCAGGGGCATACAGGTTGTTTTGCAGCGCTACATCGGGCAGGCCGGTTTCGGCCCATTCTTCGGGGGTGCGGATGTCAATCAGCACGATCTCTCCGGCAAGCGCCTTGGCATAGGCTTCATCGGGGGTCATTTGCTGCACTTGAGCATTGGCGCCGGTGGCGAGGACAAAGACAAAAGCAAAAAGCGAGGCGATTTTGGTAAGGATAGGCATAGGGAACTCCTGTAAAATTGTATTCGTTAGATTGCATATATATAGACTTATGCCCAATCACGAGTGCGTCAGAATGTCGGGGCGGTAAAATCCGGGAAAAATTTTTCGCTTAATTATCCGTAAGCAGCAGATATTAAAGTAAAATACGGCCTATAACATCATTTACTAAACTGGTTTAGTAAATGATGTTTTCGTAGAGGTAAAATTGCCCTGCGGGTTTGAAAACCAGCGCTGGGCATGCGCGCCGGAATATGGTTTTCTAATCTTATGATTAGAATCGAAAACCTGAGCGAGGCTCGCTGGCCGGAGGTTTGGTTGATCTTGCAGCCGATATTTCGAGCCGGAGAGACCTACCCGCAAGCGATGAACACGACCGAGGCCGAGGCGCGGGACTATTGGATGAACCCGCCCTTGCAAAGCTATGTCGCCGTAAAAGACGGGGCGGTGCTGGGGGTGTTTTACCTCAAGCCCAACCAGCCGGGCCTTGGGGCGCATGTGTGCAATGCGGGCTATGCGGTATCGCCCGAGGCGCGCGGGCAGGGCGTGGGCGGCTTGATGTGCGAGTGGTCACAAAAAGAGGCTCTGCGGCTGGGCTATCTGGCGATGCAGTATAATCTGGTCGTCAGCACTAACGAGGTCGCCGTGGCCCTGTGGCAGCGGCACGGGTTTGCGATTGTCGGACGGCTGACAAAGGCCTTTCGACACAAGCGGCTGGGGCTGGTGGATGCCTTTGTGATGTATAAGGAATTGTAGGGTGCGTGGTCCCCCACGCACCTTTGGCTTAACGCCGGACAAACCCAACAATATCATAGGTTTTGTCCAATATCGGCTGTGCGATCGCATTCGCCTTATCCGCGCCTTTGGCCAGAATCCGGTCGATCTCGGCGGGGTCTTGCATCAGGCGCGCCATTTCCAGCGAGATCGGCTCCAGCTTGTCGACCGCCAAATCCGCCAATGCAGGCTTGAACCGCCCCCATTGCGCGCCGCCAAATTCCTTGATCACCGCCTCGGCGCTGCTATCCGAGAGCGCCGCATAAATCTCCACCAGGTTTTTCGCCTCGGGCCGGCCCTTTAGGCCTTCCACGCTTTCCGGCAGCGGCTCGGCATCCGATTTCGCCTTCTTGAATTTCTTGGCAATCAAGGCGGCGTCATCGGTCATATTGATCCGCTCCATATCCGAAACACCGGATTTGGACATTTTTTTCGAGCCATCGCGCAGGTTCATCACGCGGGTTGCCGGGCCGTCGATAATCGGCTCGGGCTGCGGGAAAAAATCCACCTTATAATCGTGGTTAAACTTGGCCGCGATATCGCGTGTCAGCTCCACATGCTGCTTTTGATCCTCGCCCACCGGCACATGGGTGGCGTGATAGGTGAGGATGTCCGCCGCCATCAGGGAGGGATACGCATATAGCCCAAGCGATACCGCCTCGGCATTTTTGCCGGCTTTATCCTTGAATTGCGTCATGCGGTTCATCCAGCCCACCCGCGCCACGCAGTTGAATATCCAGCCAAGCTCGGCATGGGCCGAAACCTGCGACTGGTTAAACAGAATCGACTGCTCGGGGTCGATCCCCGAGGCGATATAGGCCGCTACCAGCTCGCGCGTGGCATAGCGCAGATCGGCCGGATCTTGCCAAACGGTGATCGCGTGCAAATCAACCACGCAATAAATTGACAGGGTATCGGGCGATTGCATCTCGACAAATCGCTTGATAGCGCCCAAATAGTTTCCCATCGTCAAGCCGCCACTGGGCTTGATGCCGGAAAAGACTCGACGTGTGTGGACCGCGTCAGCCATGGTATAGATCCCTTTCATTGGGGTGAGTATGCCGGTTTATCGCGCGCCCGAAGCGGGGCGTCAACAGAGGAGGGCAATATGCAGGACGACAATTTTCAGCCGTTGCCATGGTCGATCAAATATATTGCCGGAATTCTGGTGGCGGTGGAACTGCTGCTGCAAGCCAGCGATATCGGCTTGCTGCCCAATAATGAGCTGCGCGGCGGCGCATTTATATACGGGGCGCTTTGGCCGGGGGTGGTGTGGCAAGGCTGGCAGCCGGTCTATGCGGGGCAAGGTTTTATCATGCTTTTGAGCTATTCGTTTTTGCATGCGGGGCTTTTGCATATGGCGATGAATACCGTGGTCGTGCTTGGCATTGGCAAGCGGCTGGGCGCGGTCTTGAGCAATAAGCAGCTTTTGGCGGTTTATGTCATTTCCGCCATTGCGGGCGGCTTGGTGTTTTTGGGGCTTAGCCGGGGCGATACCCCGGTGGTGGGAGCATCGGGCGCGGTATTCGGCTTTTTCGGGGTTTGGAAATATTACGAATATATCGCGCGCAAGCGTATGGGGATCAGCCTTACGCCCGTATGGAAATTCATCGGCGCATTGGTGGTGCTTAATCTGGCGCTCTATTTCTTGTCCGACGGGCTATTGGCATGGCAGGCCCATTTGGGCGGCTTTGTGGCGGGCTGGGGTTTGGGCGCGGTTTTTACCCGCAAGATCGGCCCATCGGGCGCAGGGCCGCAAAGGTAGCCTGATGGACGAGATGCAGCAAAACCGGCCCAAGGCCTTTAACCCCGTTTCCAAAATCGTGCTGGCCTTGGTGCTGGGCATGCTGGTGGTCGAGCTAACCCTGCAAGCGGGGGAGCGCGGGCTGATCGGCGGCCCTGCAGCCATGGGCTGGCGGCTGGAACTGGTGCGCAATTTCGGCTTTCACAAGGCGGTTTTTGATCATATTTTGCAGGGTGGGCAGATCGAACCAAAGGTGGTTTGGCCCTTCCTGA
>WFUK01000165.1 GCA_015485015.1 Paracoccaceae bacterium
CTTCAACCGTTGTTTTCAGGCTATTCACCCGCAGATCAACCGGCGCTCTGGATTGCATCGCCTGCATAACCGCCTCTAGCCCCTCGCCCAAAGAGCGCCGAAGCTCGGCATCGAGATAATCGGGATAATCCAGCCGCACAGGGTCCGGCGCGCTTCCGGGATTGGCTAATTGCGCGCGCTCGGCCTCCGAGACCGCCGCCGGTGCAAACCTGAAATCACCAAATAATTCGTCCAGCGCCGCGCCATTGCTGAATTGCTGGGCCAAAACCAGACCACGCCCTGTCATCGCACCAGCTAGATGGGCCAATGAGCGATTGCGCCGGAGCGCGTCAAACACGATATCGCGAACCGCAGCGCGGTCTTTGGAGCCGGCAAAGCGCGAGGCTCTTGCCCAGCGGGTAAGCGCCCGCTCGGCGGGGTCTCCGGTGAGAATCTGGTCAAGCAGCGCGATGGCGGCGGAAAGGCGGGCGGTGGGTGTCATGGCTGAAGGATTTGCCTGTGAATCCGATAGGACGCAAGGGAAAACTGGCAACAAAGAACCCCGCGCAAAAGGATTTGCACGGGGTTATTGGCTTTACGACAACATCGTTGCTTACTGGCCCGGATACAAACCGGAAAAACCACGACGCTCAAAGGTAACGCCATCGCCAAAGTTGAACCCGACGGCAATGCCAAAAGTCGTATCTTGACCAAAAGAACCCTGAGTAATTCTGTTGGTATAGCTTGCCGTCGCATAAAGACCCGAGGCAAAATCATAGGTGCCTTCAACTTCGAGCACATCGAATCGATCGCCGGGGTCATTCAGGTCATACCACCCGGCACGCAAATAGCTGGCACCAACGCTTATCCGGTCAGTGATGGCGTAATCAACACCGAGGCCAATAAATTCCACACTGTTCGGAGTAAAAAATGGCATATAAGTGCCAGCAAAAGCTTCAAAGCTCATTCGGCCATCCAGAAAACCGGGCGTAAACTTTGCTTCCACACCATATGTAGGGGATATGAACGCACCGTCATTCCAAAGATCTACGCCATAATATCCGCCGACCACGATGTTTGGCGATATATTATACATGGCATGCAGGGCAAAATAGGGGTTGAGCGGCGGGTCTATATCATAGGTAAAAACGCCAAGATCGACCTGAACGGCGAATTGACCGATCGAGGCCTGCACGGCACCATAAATGCCGGATTGGCTATAATCATAGCCGCCGTTATAGATATTTTCGATATATTCACCCTGGACATAGGCCCCGTCAAACGCGATCCCTTGCGCCTGCGCCGAGGCCCCGATGGCCAGCGCGGCGGCGGTGGTTAGAAGCAGGCGTGATTTTTTCGTAAACATGGTTCCCCCCAGGATAAAATAAGTTTGGCTACAATATCCACGGAATGACTGCAAAATCAAGCGTAGGAATGTAACAGCACCCTTTATGCTCTCAGACTTTTGTGAGAGCTGGCTCCATATCAGGATCAGGGGGGATTCGGGCCTATCCGCCCCTGTAATTCGGGCTTTCGCGGGTGATTTGCACATCATGCACATGGCTTTCGCTTAGCCCTGCCGAGGTGATTTTCACAAACTTGCAGCCCTTATTCATATCCGCAATCGTGGCATTGCCGGTATAGCCCATGGCGGCGCGCAAGCCCCCTACCAATTGGTGCAGCACATTCCCCGCCGCGCCCTTATAGGCCACCTGCCCCTCAATGCCCTCGGGCACCAGCTTTTCGGTCGAGACCTCTTTTTGGAAATAGCGATCCGCCGAGCCGCGCGCCATCGCGCCCACAGAACCCATGCCGCGATAGGCCTTATAGCTGCGCCCTTGAAACAAAAACATCTCGCCGGGGGCTTCATCGGTGCCGGCCAGCATCGAGCCGATCATGGCGCAGCTTGCACCCGCCGCAATCGCCTTGGCAAAATCACCGGAGAATTTGATGCCGCCGTCGGCGATCACCATATGGCCGGTTTTGGCCGCTTCCTTGGCGCAATCAGACACAGCCGTAAGCTGCGGCACGCCAACCCCCGCCACGATCCGCGTGGTGCAAATAGAACCGGGACCAATGCCAACCTTGACCGCATCCGCCCCCGCCTCGATCAGGCTGCGGGTGGCTTCGGCGGTGGCTACATTCCCCGCCACGATCTGCACATCGGGCGCGGCAGCGCGAAGCTGGCGCACCGCTGCGCCTACAGCGCTGGAATGGCCATGTGCGGTATCAATCACAATCATATCCACCCCGCTTTCCACCAAAGCCATGGAGCGCTCGAAGCCGGTTTCGCCCACGGTCGAGGCCGCCGCCACCCGCAGCCGCCCCATATCATCCTTGCAGGCTTGCGGATTAAGCACCGCTTGCTCGATATCCTTGATGGTCAAAAGGCCGGTCAGCTCGTTTTTGTCATTCACGATCAGCAGCTTTTCAATCCGGCGGGATTCCATAATCCCCTTGGCCTCGGCCAGATCCGCCGGCTCGCGCAATAGCGCCAGATTATCGGCGGTCATCATGGTGGAAACCGGGGTATCGTCAGCGCTGGCAAAGCGCATATCGCGGTTGGTTACAATCCCCAGCACCCGCCCTTGCTCATCCACCACCGGAAATCCGGTCACCTTATAGCGCGCTTGCAGCGCCTTGGCATCGGCCAGCGTTTGGTCGCGCAGCAGTGTGATCGGGTTTTCCACCACACCGCTGACGAAGCGCTTCACGGTGCGCACCTGCCGCGCCTGTTCGTCAATATCCAGATTGCGGTGCAGAACGCCAATGCCCCCCGCCTGCGCCATGGCAATCGCCATTTTGCTTTCGGTCACGGTATCCATCGCCGAGCTAAGCAGCGGAATATTCATCGAGATGGTTTTGGTGAGCCTTGTGCGGGTATCTGCCGTGGTCGGCATCACGCTGGATGCGCCGGGAACCAGCAATACGTCGTCAAAGGTGAGCGCCTCGGATATGTCCATTTCGGACCTCCCAATTAGGGGTTATCTTTGACGCCTTCCTATCGCATGTTGCGGGGCATATGGGAAGCCCCTTTTGCCGAATTCGGGCCGCTTGCGCCCCTAAGCCACCGCCGCGCCGGTTTTTTGCGCCAGCTTCTGCCCCGCCCACATCTTGAGCGCCTTATAGGCAATATAAAGGATCAGCGCCGTGGCAATCGCTCCGCCAACAATCGAACCGATGGTGGCGATCATCCCCAGCCCCTTGCCCATGGCGACGAGATTGATATTGGTAAAGGTCGCGGCCGGAAAGGTCAGCCCGCCCCACATCGGGGTGAAACCCGCCGCTGTCAGCCATTTGGCAAAGCTGACAAGCGCCAGGCCCGCAATCCAGACCGCCACATAAAACACCAAAAACGCAGCATCAGGGCCAAATTGCGCAAAGGCCATGCCAAACAGGCTAAGCGGCGCAAGGATAATGGCATAGGGCGGGCGCATCGGCGCTGGCGGGCGGGTGCGGAAGAATTTGCTGGCGAGCTGAAACAGGATCACGGCAAAAGCCGCCAGCGAAATATAGGTAAAGGCCTGGCTAAGCAGCACATAGCCCAGCGATACCCCCGCCAAAGGCGTGGTCGAAAGCCCGACAAACGGCAAAAGCTGGAACGGCGTCACGGATCTTCCTTCAGGCGGAGATTTAGCCATGGCTTTCACCACAAAGGTAACAATAACCGCATGTAGAATAACGCCAAACCACCAGACATAGCGCGCAATTTCGCCAAAAGGCAGCAGCCCGACCGCCAGCACGATATAGGCCATCGAAATCGCGGAAAGCCCTGCCCTGCCCGGCGGTGATTTAAGATCTTCCATCAAAATGCCGGGCCGTGCGATCAGCTTGGCCAGATAGCTAAGGCTGAAAAACAGCAATAGCGCCGTGGCCACACCCAAAAGCAAATCACCAAAGGCCAAGGGCAGGTCAAAGCTGACCCCAAGCCCGCGCCAGGCATGGGCCAGCCCGACAAGGCCAAGAATTACCGGAAAGATCGCAGGCGGCGTGCTGCGCCACAATGGCTGACGTTTCATTTCTATCCCCTTTTATTTCACATACAATAATGTGAATATAAGCGCGGTTGCAAGCTTTACTTGCCAGCAGCGCTAACAGGTCGCATCCTATAGCGTATCGGGTTAGGCCCGAAACGCTATAGGCTAAAACGAGGAGAAGATAGATGAAACACTTGCTGGCCCTTTTTGCCCTGCTACCGGCCATGGGCTTGGCTGAATCTGTTGCGCCCTGGCCGGTTGATACCCGCATCCGGAATATCATCTCGGCGGTAGGGCCAAACTGGAATGGAAGCGCCAATTTCAAGGCCGTGCTGATCCGCGAAGGTGAATTTGCGGCGCTTTATATCTTTCGCGGCCCGTATGACCAGCGGCCACTGGTATATGCTCCGCAGGCTGCCATAACCGGCGATTATTGGGCCACGATCCCTTGGTTGGCGTTTGACGAGAGCGGGGCGCTGCTGCTCCATAGCGAAAACCGCGCTATCGGCCGCAATAAATGGGATAGCACCCTGACCATTATCGAGCGCAATGACCGCTTTATTGTCAGCGCGTTTAGCCGTTCGAGCTATGATTCCCTTAATCCGGAGAATTACACCGATTGCAGCATTGATCTGCTGAACCGTGTTTTGACGGTAAACGAGGCCGTTATTACCCCCTATCCGCTGCCCGCCGAAATACGCGTCAAGGATTGGTCAGAGGATATGGAAGAGGCCTGCTATCCGGAAGGCTAGTCTTCGCTGCGCCCTTTGAAACCTGTCGCCACCACAAATTTCTCCGAGCTATCCTTGCGCGAGCTTGGCGGCTTTACATGGATCACCTTGGCGAAATTCGCCCGCAGCATTTTCAGCACATCGGCCTCGGCCCCGCCTGCCAGCACCTTGGCGACAAAGGTGCCGCCCGGCTCCAGCACGTCAATCGCGAAATAAAGCGCGGCTTCGACCAAAGCCATAATCCGAATATGATCCGCGCCCTTATGGCCCGAGGAAAACGGCGCCATGTCAGACATCACCACATCGGCCTTGCCGCCAAGCCAGTCTTTCACCTTCCGGTCGGCATCATCCTCCAGAAAATCCAGCACATGGATATCTGCGCCCGAAACATGCTCGACCTCCTGAAGATCAATCCCCAGCACCGAGCCAATTTTTTTACCCTTGCGCTCGCCAAGCGAATTCACCCGCTCCACCGCCATCTGGCACCAGCCCCCCGGCGCGCAGCCAAGATCAACCACCTTGGACCCCGGCAGCAAAAAGCGGTATCTGTCATCCAGCTCCATGATCTTATAGGCGGCGCGACCACGATAGCCCTCGCGCTGGGCGCGCTGCACATAAGGATCATTCAGCTGACGCTCCAGCCAGAGCGTGCTGGCCAGCTTGCGCCCCTTGGCGGTTTTTACCCGCACCTTCAAATCCCGCTGGCCACGGCCTGAATTGTTGATCTTTTGGCCCGGTTTTCTCATGATTTATCCTCGAAAGCGCCGTCAGCGTTCATCATTGAATAGAGCATACCCTCGCGCAGGCCCCGATCCGCCACCCGAATATGCTTTGTCGGCCAGATGCGCAATATGGTTTGCAAAATGGCGGAGCCGGACATGATAAGCTGGGCGCGATCACGGCCAATGCCTGGTTCCTCGCGCCGCCCCACGGGGCCGAGATGCAGGAATTTCTCGACCACGATATTCACATCCTCCGCGCCCATTGCCATGCCATCCACCAGATTACGATCATAGCGCTTTAGCCCCAGATGCATCGCGCCCACGGTGGTAATCGTGCCGGAAGTGCCGATCACCTGTAGCCCGTCCATATTGGCCAGCGAGCCACCCTCGACATAAGGTGAAAATGTCTCCAACATATCCTCGAAATAGCACGACATCAGGGCAAAGCGCGCGCCGTCATCGGCCACATCGGAATAGCGCTGCAAAAGCGTCGCCACCCCGAGCGGCACCGATATCCAATCCACCACCTTCGCCCCGAGCCGGGTGCTGATACCCTTGGTGCCATTGCCGGGCGATAGCTCCATCATGGCTTTGGTTTTATGCTCGGGGGGGACGTCTGAAAGATCAATCCACACCAGCTCGGTCGAGCCGCCGCCGATATCGATCACCAACACCTGCCTGGCTTGCGGCGCAACGAGCGGCGCACAGCCAACCACGGCAAGGCGGGCTTCTTCCGAGGGTTTGATGATTTCCAGCTTCAAGCCGGTTTCGCTGCGGATCCGGCTCATGAATTTTTCGCCGTTAACGGCGCGGCGGCAAGCCTCGGTCGCCACCAGCCGCTTGGCGACCACACCTTTGAGCTTCAGCTTTTTGGCGCAAACATGCAGCGCCTGCACCGTGCGGCTGATACCGGCATTGGAAAGGGAGCCGGTGCGCTCCAGCTCAAGGCCGAGCCGCACCGATTTTGAAAACGCGTCCACAATCTGAAAATGCCCGCCTTTCGGCGTGGCAATCAGCATGCGGCAGCTATTTGTGCCAAGGTCAAGCGCCGCATAAAACGGCCCCTCGCCTGCGTTCAGGCGAGGATTGGGCGCCAGACCCCTCGGTCTCGCTTTATTCATTGTTCAAGCCAATCTCTGCCCCGTATCTGACGGGGTGTTTGGCCATAGGATAGCGCAGAATAGAGCGTTAAGCAACCAGTCCATTTTGGGCGGCAAAGCCATCAACCGGCACGCCGATGGCGCGGCAGATATTATAGGTTAAATTGGGGTTGTTGAGGGTGTAAAAATGCAAATGCCGCACGCCTTCCTGC
>WFUK01000166.1 GCA_015485015.1 Paracoccaceae bacterium
CACTAGAGCCGTTTTATCCATCGGGCGGTATCCGTCAGCGCCAGATCGGCAACGGGGGAAAGCCCCACGGCTTTCTGGAAGCCGTGGGGCTTTCCCCCGTTGCCGATCTGGCGCTGACGGATACCGCCCGATGGATAAAACGGCTCTAGTGGTTGTGGCGCGGCAGCTTGCGTGAGGTTTGCCGGAATTTGAGGGCATCTTCTATCACCCCGCCATCCGCCAATGGGCCAACGGTGTTGCGATATATCTCTTGCCAAGGTGTTTCGCTTGCCGGAATTGCGGCGGGTTCTTTTGCCCTCCTTTGGGACAGCTCTGCCTCGTCAACCAGCACATCACAGCGCTGCGCCGCCAGATCAATGCGAATAATGTCGCCCGTTTTCAGCACCGACAGCCCGCCCCCGGCAGCGCTTTCAGGCGTGGCATGTAAAATTGACGGGCTATCCGCCGTGCCTGATTGCCGACCGTCACCCAAGGTTGGCAGGCTTAAAATGCCTTGGCGTATCAGGTGGTCCGGCGGTTGCATATTCACCACTTCGGCCGAGCCGGGCCAGCCCAGCGGGCCCGCGCCGCGTATAACCAAAATGGTTTGCTGGTCAATGCCAAGTGCCGGGTCGTTGATCCGTGCGTGGTAATCCTCGGAGCTTTCAAAAACCACGGCCCGCCCTTCAAAAATACCCTCTTTTCCCGGCTCCGACAGGTATCGCTTGCGAAACTCATCAGAGATCACCGAGGTTTTCATGATGGCGAAATCAAACAGATTGCCGCTGAGCACCACATATCCGGCCCGCGCCTTTAGTGGCTTTTTATAGGGATAAATCACCGCGCGATCGCTGCTTTCGCATCCTTCAAGGGTTTCAGCCAATGTCTTGCCTGAAACCGTTGGTGCCGTGCCGTCTATCTTGCCAGCCTGCAACAATTCCCACATGATCGCCGGCACCCCGCCTGCGCGGTAAAACCGCTCCCCCAGAAATTCTCCGGCGGGCTGAACATTGGCCAGAAGCGGGATCTCCAGCCCAAGGCTCTGCCAGTCACTGCGCGGAAACGAGACCCCGGCATGGCGCGCAATGGCGGCGATATGGGGTTGGGCATTGGTCGAGCCGGCAAGTGCGGAATTGGCGATAATCGCATTTTGAAACGCGCTTGCCCCAAGAATATCCGAGGGCTTCAGGTCTTCATATGCCATGCCAACAATGCGCTTGCCGGTATGATAGGCCATTTGGCCCCGCGCGCGATAAGGGGCCGGAATGGCGGCGCACCCCGATAGCGACATGCCCATGGCCTCGGCCAGCGCGTTCATCGTCAGCGCGGTGCCCATTGTGTTACAATGCCCCGCAGAGGGGGCGCTATCAGCGGCGCGCTCCAGAAAGGTTTGCTCATCGATCAGCCCGGCTGCCAGATCGCGGCGGCTTTGCCAGATTACGGCACCCGAGCCAACCAGCTTGCCATCATGCCAGCCATCCAGCATCGGGCCACCGGAGAGCACAATCGCGGGAATATCCACGGTGGCTGCCGTCATCAGCATGGCGGGCGTGGTTTTATCACAGCCGGTCATCAGCACCACGGCATCAATCGGATATCCGTTTAGAATTTCGACAAGGCTCAAATAGGCGAGGTTTCGGTCAAGCGCCGCTGTTGGGCGTTTGCAATTTTCAAACATGGGATGGGTGGGAAAAGAGATCGGAATTCCGCCCGCATCCCGAATGCCATCCCTGACCCGGGGCAGCAGGTCCAGATGGATCCGGTTACAAGGTGTGAGGTCAGACCCGGATTGCGCAATGCCAATGATAGGCCTGCCCGAGCGCAGCTCTTCCAACGTGGTGCCATAATTCATGAAGCGCTCAAGATAAAGCGCGGTCAGGTCAATGTGATCTGGGTTGTCAAACCAGTCCCGCGAGCGAAACGGCTTGGTTTGCTTTGCCGGTGCCATATGGTTTCTCCCTCCCATGCGCCGGTTTTAGAGCATTCCGGCCTTGACAAACCTATCATACCAAATGAAAGATTGGCAATGTGAAATAAACACCCCAGAACTGGATATGATGTTATGGTTGAAATTATTCCCACATATGGAACGAAGCAGGAATTTCGCTTGCGCGTTTTTGACATAACCATTCTCGGGGTTATTCAGGGGCTGAAGGCTCCTCCCGAAAAATCTGTCTACCGGTTAAACAATGCCAAGCCTTGTGGGTTTTATGTGGAGGCGGTGCATGATGAGGGGGTGGATTGGCTAAATGGCTATAAAGCCTCACCGGGGGAATTGCGCTGCCGGCATTTTGGGGAGTTTTGCATTGAAATTGCCCATGATGACCCCGCCTTGCGCCAAGGAGAAAACCGACTTGAAATCGAAGTTTATGATGGTCCTACCATTGAGAGCGTGACGATAGATTTTACGTGGGATCCGACACCGATGCCCGCCACTTTGGATTTGAGCGATCTCAGCCGGTTCGGCTCCATCCAGCAGGTTGGCCAAGTGGTGAATGGCGCGTTTGATCTGGACAGCGCCGCCAATTTAATCCGCTCGCGCGCGCCGGTTGCGCCGGATGCGCTTTTGGTGCTCGGGGGGCAGGGCAAAAGCCAGGAGGCGACTTACCGCGTGCGGTTTTTGGAGCCGCATCATTCCAAATGGCTGGGGCTGAGTGATTTTCATGCGGGCATGGTTGAGGGGGTTCCGCCGCGTGGTATCAAGGTTGGCTGGTCAAGTGCCGGAATGGCTGTGGCCATGCCCTCGGGCGGCGCGCGCAGCTTTTTGGCATGGGGCGATCATTCGGGCGCGCCCAACGAGTGGGCCATCGCCACAAATCCGCCAGCAGAGGTCGGCATAGAGCGCGGCCGTGCTTACCGTGTGCGCCACCAAGTCCAGCTCACCGACAGTTTCAACCGTGTGCGCTTTCGTATTTGGCCTGAAGATGAAGCAGAGCCAAGCACTTGGATTTGTGACGAAAACACCGGCAAGCTGCCCGCTGATTTGCCTCGCCACAGCGCGGCTTCGTTTTCGCTGTTTCAGCATATGGGCATGCCGGTTGAGTGGTCCGATATCCGGTTGCGGCCCATGCCGGATACAGCGTTTGACGAGGCAAAGCCCGAAGCCGCACGGCAGCCGTTTTTCAAGCGTGATCGTCCGGGGGCGTTTTAGCTTTGGCTATTTGAGAACGGCCTGCCAATAGCGCTTCACCACATCTTGCAGGTGTAAATCCATGGCATTGGCTGCGCCTTCGGGGTCATGGTTTTTGATGGCTTCAAAGATATTGCTATGATAGCGGACAACATCTTCAAACGAAGTGCCGGTATCGGCTGATTGCACCCGCTGGTTTTTGAGCCAGTCAGCGAAGGCGGTGTTTAGCCCGGCAAAAATGGAGTTGCGCGAAATTTTGGCGATCTGAAAGTGAAAGGCCACATCGGTCTGGAAAAACTGCTCCAGATCCTTGGCGTTCCGGTTGGCGTCCAGCGCCTTTTCCAGCGCGGCTATGTCGGCATCTGTCGCTACAATGGCGGCTTGGCGAGCCAGGCCGATTTCAAGCAATGCCCGGGCATCCTGCATTTCTCTCAGCCCTTCGGGGCGGTTGATATAATGGCGCACGGGTCCGGATAATTCTGCAAATATGCCTTCGGCCGTGGGCACCGAAACCCGTGGCACAGCACCGGGGCGCGAGGTGAGCAGCCCTTGCCGCTGCAAGACAAAAAGCGCTTCCCGCACGCTGGAGCGGCCGGCGTCGAAGTCTTCCATGATCTGGCGTTCCGCCGGAAGGCGGTCACCCGGTTTTAGGCGGCCAGAGAGCACCAGCAATTCCAAATGCTCGGCTATTTCCTGATATTTTTTCCGTGCCATTGTGGTGAGGGCCTCCTGTTGGTCCGACAATATTGTTATTGAGGAATTTGGGCTGTGTTTCCAGCTTTTTTTCGGTTTCACCCGATATTGAGGTTGATCTTTACGCGTTGAAATTTTAAACTTGTCAGACCAAAAGAAGCGAGATACATCTTCCATGCCTAAATTAGCGGCTAATCTTTCGACCCTGTTTTTGGAAATTCCAATGGATCTGCGCCCTGCCGCAGCCGCCAAGGCCGGGTTCAAAGGTGTTGAGCTTAGGTTTCTGGATCAACCTTTTACCAGTG
>WFUK01000167.1 GCA_015485015.1 Paracoccaceae bacterium
ATGATAGATAATTCCGTTTGCAACAAAAGGCTGCGGCTGTGATCAAGGCGTAATTTTGTATAGATTTGCACCGGCGCTCGCCCCAGCTGCTTTTGAAAAATCCGCTGTAATTGGCGTTGTGTTATCCCGATTTTACCAGCAATTTCATTAGGCAGCACACCCATAAATTTCTGTTCAAACGCAAAGTGTTGTGATTCATTTACCGGGCAACAATAGGCGGGAGCAAGCTATGGCGCGATCAGATATGAGCGATTTGGAGTGGGAATTCATCAAACGGGTACTTCCGAACAAGCCCCGTGGCGTTAAGCGGGTGGATGACCGGCGGGTAATCAACGGGATTTTCTACGTTTTGCGCACGGGCATTCCCTGGGCTGATTTACCCAGTGAGTACGGCCCGCCGACGACGATTTACAACCGTTTCAATCGCTGGAGCTATGCCGGTCATTGGGACCGGATCATGGAGGCCGTGGCCGACGCACACAACGTCGACACGGTGATGGTTGATGGCACGAGCGTGCGTGTTCACCATTCGGCAGCCACACTCAAAAAAACGACCCGCGTCGGTGCATGGGGCGCTCTCGGGGCGGATTAACCACGAAGATTCATGCACTTACCAATCAGGACGGCTTGCCGATCCGGTTCGAACTGACCCCGGGCCAGGCCCATGACGCACCGGTGTGCAAGCGCCTGCTCGACGCGCTGCAACCCGGCCAATACGTGCTGGCCCCCTCTCGGGATATTTCCTCCAGAAATACCCTGCCGGGCAGTGGACAAGGCATACGACGCCGACTGGATCCGCGAAATGATTTGGGAACAGGGCGCGATTGACGTGATCCCGTCAAAATCAAACCGCAGGCTACCCAAGGATTTCGACGCCGAACTCTACAAGGAGCGCAACAAAATTGAGCGTTTCTTCGGCCGCCTGAAAGCATCCTTCCGACGCATCGCGACGCGCTACGAAAAAACGTCACGCAACTTCATGGCGATGGTCAAGCTGGCGTCTGTCAGGCTGTGGATCGAGTTTTGTGAGTCGGCTGCCTAAAAAAGGACAATTTCCATGAAGCCGATTTTTGCCGCAAGTTTTGCCCTGATCCTATGGGCATGGCCCGCCTTGGCGCAAACACCGGATGATTTTGCGGCTTGTGATAGTGATCCATGGCGCTGCCTTGCGGAGGTTGTGGCTTTGGTCGAGGCAAACGGGGCAGATATCGAGGATTATCAAGGCGTGCTTGCGGCCTATGCCGGCGCGCTGGCGCGGCATGGCGATACTGAGCGCGCCGCCAGCCTTGTGGCGCAGCTGGAAATGCCACGCGATATCATTTTTGGCGAGCTGGCCTTGGCCAAAGCGTTGCAATCTGCCGGGCGGGGTGAGGCGGCAGCGGCTTCTATTGGCAATGCGGTATTGGCCATGCGCCAGATGGATGGCCGAAATGACAGGTGGAACTACTTGGTTCAGATTGCCGGCGTGCAGAAGGAAATCGGGGATATGGATGCAGCCAAGGCAACACTTGCGCCGATTCTGGCTGAACTGGCCGCCATGGATGGGGGCCGAACGCGGGATAATCTGACCATCGCCGTGATCGCATCCGGCGCATTGGATTCAGATATAGATGTGGCGCTGGCGCTCATAAATGACATCCGAAACCTTTATAGCCAAGCCAAACCGATGAACGCATATATTCGCTTTCTGGTGCGTGCAGGGCAGCCTGCGCAAGCCCTGGAGGCGGCATTCAGGGTTGATCCCCCTAAAATCCGCACGGCGGTATTGGCGGCGCTAACCGAAGAGCTTGCGGCGGTTGATGAAATGGAATTGGCGCGGCGCGCGGCGGATGAGGCGATGAATGTCCTTGCGGTTTATGACGAAGGCTCCTCTTCATATCAGACTATTATTGGCGATACGGCACGGGCGATGGCGTGGGTCGATGAGGATATATCCTTCGGACTGGCTTCACTATTGATGGTAAACGAGCTTACGCCCAAGGTGTCCCCACGAAAATTCGTCCAGATTATGCTAGATGTGGCCGAGGCCAGGAGGATTATCGGGCAAGAGGCAGGGGCGCTATCGGCGCTGCAATCTGCGCTCGAAATCGCGAGTGTATCGCGCGATGTTGGTATCCACATGGGCATGGGCGCGCACCACGTGCTCGAACGGATAGACCCGGTCGACCAGCGGGAAGAACGTATCTTCTTCTACCAATGCCATGAGCTTGCGCAGCCCGTCCGCGCTAGCCTCAGACACCCCACCGATCAGGCGGCGGTTGAAGCCCATACGCAGCATGTCGGAAAGATTGCTGCTGACAGCCACAAGCCGCCCGCGCGGAGTGAGGAGATGGCGCAGCCGCTACCACGGGGCGGTGCCGGTGGTATCAAGGATGGCGTCAAAACGCTCGGTCATGCGAGTAGACCGATCGACGGTGCGTTATCAGTCGAAACGACCCGATGACAGCGACCTGCGCGAGGAGATAAAGCTGGTGGCCAAGGAGCGCCGACGGTTTGGGTATCGTCGCATTAAAGTGATGCTGGAGAGGAAGGGGATTTACATGAATATTACCCGGCAGGTGATTGGAACAATCACCGAGAGGGCACAAAAAGCTGCGCCGATTATATAC
>WFUK01000168.1 GCA_015485015.1 Paracoccaceae bacterium
GAGGAGGGATCGCAAGAGGGCAACATCGGGTGCGGCGCGTCTGGCGTGGCATTTGTGGAAACGGATGGGTTCGCGCCGCGCTCTAGCCTTGGTGGACCTTGCCGATGAAGACCGCCGAGCGAAGCGAGGCCACGCCCAACGGGAGAGGTGGCGTTGCGCAGCAATGCACGCCTCGACGGGCGGGAGGGCCTGCTTTGTCCTTGGCGCGCCTTATGGGCTGGGATAGGCTTGGGAAAATGGAATCAGGAGACTATTATGGATTTGGGGATCAAAGGCAAAACCGCGATTGTTTGTGCGGCATCCAAAGGGCTGGGGCGCGGCTGTGCCGAGGCATTGGCCGGGGCGGGGGTTGATCTGGTGATTAACGCCCGCAGTGCAGGGCCGCTGGAGCAGACAGCGCGGGAGATCGCCGAGAAATACGGGGTGAAGGTGACGGCGGTGGCTGCCGATATTTCAACGGAAGAAGGCCGGGCCAAGGTTTTGGCGGCGATGCCTAACCCTGATATTTTGGTAAATAACGCCGGTGGACCGCCGCCGGGCATGTGGCATGATTGGGATCGCGAGGATTTTATCAAGGCGCTGGATGCCAATATGCTGGCCCCGATTGCGATGATGAAAGCGGTCTTGCCTGCGATGATGGATCAAGGCTGGGGCAGGGTGGTGAATATCACCTCGCAATCGGTGAAATCCCCCATCGCAGTGCTCGGCCTTTCCAATTCGGCCCGCGCGGGGCTTACCGGCTATGTCGGCGGCACCAGCCGTCAGGTGGCCAGCAAGGGGGTGAATATCAACAACCTTTTGCCGGGCATTCATGCCACGGATCGGGCGGTGAGCCTTGACCAGGGCGTGTCGGCGGCGCAGGGGATCAGCATGGAGGCGGCCAAGGCGCAGCGGGCGGCGACGATTCCGGCCGGGCGCTATGGCACGACCGAGGAATTCGGCGCGATGTGTGCGTTTTTATGCTCTGAAAAGGCCGGGTTTATCGTGGGGCAGAATATTCTGCTCGATGGGGGCGCGGTGAATGCAACGCTTTAGCCATAAGGGAGGTTTGAATGGCCGAGGATAGAGGCAGGTTTTTGTCGCCACGCTGGTATCGACAGCTCGTTACGGGGCAGTTTTCCTTTGGGGATACATTTTTCGCCGGCATGTTTGGTCCGGCCTTTGTTTTGGTGCCGGTTGGTTTTATCGTTGCCGCATTATTGGCGGTAGTGGCCCCATTGCAGATGGAGCCATCAATCTGGCTTATGACGGTGATCTACGCGCTGCATTTTACTGTGGTGCTGCCTGCGGTTTTCAAAACCGGCTTAAAGGCCAAAGGCACAGGGGGCTGGCGGTGGTTTGGCTTGTTTTTGGCCGTGGTGGCCACGCTGGCGCTTTGGATTTCGGCCTATAAATTCTACATCGCGCTGTGAGCGGGTTTAGCCTGAAAGATCAGTTGTTTAACGAGGGTAAGGTCCGCTATTTGGCGGGGCTTTTTGGCGATTCCATCGAGGGGGATCGCTTTGTAAGCGAGGTGATGGCCGAGCTGCCCAAGCTGGAGCTGAAGGCGCGGATTACCCATATTTCCGAGGTGCTGGCCGCGCATCTACCGGATGATTTTGCCAAGGCCGCAGCGGTGATCGAAGCCGCCTTGCCACCCCCGCTCGATCCTGAAAAGCTGGATGATGATTTTGGCGATTTCATATTCTCGCCGCTTGGTGCTTATGTAGCCAGCAATGGCCTGCATGAGCTGGAGGTGGCGCTGCCCCTGCTCAAGGAAATCACCAAGCGGTTTTCGGTGGAATTCGATATCCGGCATTTTTTGAATGCCTATCCCGAAAGGGTGATGGCCGAGCTGCACGCTTGGGCCGAGGATGAAAACTATCACGTGCGGCGCTTGGCCAGCGAAGGCACGCGGCCCACCTTGCCTTGGGGGGTGAAGGTGGGGCTATCGGTGGAGACCCCGATTGCGCTGCTGGACCGGCTTTATGCCGACAAGGCGCGCTTTGTAACGCGCTCGGTGGCGAACCACCTGAATGACATAACCAAGCAAGACCCCGAGCTGGTGCTGGAAACGCTGGCGCGCTGGCGAAGGGCGGGCCAGCAATCCACCAAAGAGCTGGACTGGATAGAGCGCCACGCCCTGCGGACCTTGGTGAAAAAGGGCCATTCATGCGCGCTCGAGCGGCTGGGCTATCGGGCCGCGCCGGATATTTCGGTCAAGATGGCGTTTTCCGATTCGGTCGAAATTGGCGAGGTCGGGCGGCTGGAGGTGGTGATTGAAGCGGCGCAAGACGAGCGGCTGATGGTGGATTACGGGATCGAGTTTGTGAAGAAAAACGGTGCCCGCCGCCCCAGGGTTTTTAAGCTCAAAAAGCTGGATATAAAGGCGGGTGAGCGGCTGGAATTCACGAAAAATCACAGGTTTTTGAAGCAAGCCAGCACGTTTACCCATTTCACCGGGGCGCATTTGGTCTATATGCAGATCAACGGCCAGCGGTTTGGCGAGCAGGAGTTTGAGCTAAAATGATACAAGATGATGTAAAAGACTATTACGGCAAGGTGCTGCAAGGCTCGGATGATTTGCAAACCAATGCCTGCTGCACCCCTGACGATGTGCCGGATTATCTACGCGCGGTGCTGGGCAAAATCCACCCCGAAGTGAGCGAGAAATATTACGGCTGCGGCTTGGTGGCTCCGATGGCGCTGCAAGGCGCTTCGATCCTCGATCTCGGCTCCGGCTCTGGTCGCGATGTCTATGCGCTGGCGGGCTTGGTGGGCGAAGCGGGTCAGGTTGTGGGCGTGGATATGACCGACGAGCAGCTGGATGTCGCGCGCCGTCATGTGGATTTTCATGCCGGGGCCTTTGGCTACGGCGCGCCCAATACCGTATTTCACAAGGGATATATCGAGCGGCTCGGCGAGCTGGGTTTGGCGGATGCGAGCTTTGATATCATTGTTTCGAACTGCGTGATAAATTTGTCGCCTGACAAACCTGCGGTGCTGCGCGAGGCGTTTCGCCTGCTCAAGCCCGGCGGGGAGCTTTATTTCTCGGATGTATATGCCGATCGCCGTGTGCCGCAAGAATTGCTGGAGGACCTTGTGCTTTATGGCGAGTGCCTGTCCGGCGCGCTTTACTGGAATGATTTTCTGACGCTGGCAAAAGAGGCGGGCTTTGCTGACCCGCGCTTGGTGGAAGATCGGGTGCTAACCATCGAAAACCCCGAGATCGAGGCCAAGCTTGGCGGGATCGGGTTTTATTCCGCCACCTACCGGCTGTTCAAGCTCGATCTTGAACCGTCCTGCGAGGATTTTGGCTTAAGCGTGACCTATAAGGGCACCATGCCCAATGGCGGCTCGGAATTTGTGCTGGATAAGGGCCATGTGTTTGCGGCCGGAGAGGCGGTTGCGGTCTGTGGCAACAGCTACCGGATGCTGGCGGAAAGCCGGTTTGCGCCGTATTTTGAGTTTGAAGGCGATTTTTCCAGCCATCGCGGGATATTTGCGGGCTGCGGCGAGGACATGCCGTTTGATGGTGGTAATGTCGGCGGGTGTTGTGGCGGCGGGGAATCCCAGCCTGCGGATGCGGCGAATGGCAGCTCAGGTAGCTGTTGCTAGCGGGCGGCGGGCTTGGTATCTGAAGAGAAGCCTTTTGAGGAAAGCCCGTGACGCCCAAGCTTGAGCTACAAAATATCACCCGCAGTTTTGACGGGACCACCGTGGTGGATGATCTGTCCCTTGAGCTGATGCCGGGGCAGGTGACCTGCCTGCTTGGTCCCTCGGGCTGTGGTAAATCCACCACCTTGCGCATTGCCGCCGGGGTGGATCGGCAAACCAGCGGGCGGGTATTGCTGGACGGGGCGGTGATCTCGGATGACCAGCTGCATTTGCCACCGGAAAAACGCTCGATCGGGCTGATGTTTCAGGATTTTGCGCTGTTTCCGCATCTATCCGTGGTAAATAATGTGGCCTTTGGGCTGAAATCGGCTGATAAGCGGGATCGTGCGCTGGGCTTGCTTGATAAGGTCGGGCTAAAGCCCGCCGCCGAGCGCTTTCCGCATCAGCTATCGGGCGGCGAGCAGCAGCGGGTGGCGCTGGCGCGGGCCTTGGCCCCGAATCCCAGCGTGATGCTGATGGACGAGCCGTTTAGCGGGCTGGATAACCGGCTGCGAGACGGTATTCGCGATGATACTCTGGCGATTTTGAAAGACCTGAACGCGGCGGTTTTGCTGGTCACGCACGAGCCTGAAGAGGCGATGCGGATGGCGGATAATATCGCGTTGATGCGGGCCGGAAAGGTGGTGCAATATGGCGCGCCCTATAACCTTTATAATGCGCCGGTGGATTGCCGCGTGGCCGGATTTTTCAGCGATATCAATATAATACACGGCGTGGTGAAAAACATGCAGGCCGAAACGCCCTTCGGGCAGTTCTTCACCCCCAATCTGGTGGATGATGCCGATGTAGAGATCATCGTGCGGCCGCAACACCTGAAAATCGACTTTGATCGCCATGGAAAAGGCCCGCTGCCCACCCCGCAAGACGGGGTGCCGGCGCGGGGTTTGGTGAAGCGGGCGCGCTTTATGGGGAATGAAAGCCTGGTGGAGCTGGAAATGGATTATGACCAGTCGATTCTAAGCGCCACTATCCCCGGGGTGTTTCTGCCCAAGGTCGGCACGCCTTTGTGGCTGAGCCTGCGCCGTGACCGCTGTTTTGTGTTTCCGTGCGAGACCCAAAGCTCGGGCAAATCGCCCTATATGGAGAAAAATTCCGCCGATTAATGCGTTAGGGTTTGAACCTTGGCGCGGAAGCGCATAAGTAAGGGCTGATACATCTCAAATTCGGGAGAGAAAGATGTTTAATAATATTGGCCCTATGGGCTTGATTTTGATCGCGGTTGTCGTGCTGGTGCTTTTTGGGCGTGGCAAGGTTTCGTCGCTTATGGGCGAAGTTGGCAAAGGCATTTCGAGCTTCAAAAAAGGCGTGTCTGATGGCAAGGCCGAGATTGAATCGGCAGCAGCTGAAGAAGCTGTTGATGTGACTCCGGTCGAGAAAAAAGACGAAGCCTAGGCTCCGCCACACTTAGAAAAGCGGGGATGCGCCAGAATGTTTGATCTGGGCATGATGGAAATACTTGTGATCGGAATGGTGGCGTTGATCGTCGTCGGCCCGAAAGACCTGCCGGGGCTGTTTCGCACCGTTGGCAAGGCCGTCGGCAAGATGAAGGCCATGGCGCGGGAGTTTCAGCGCTCGATGGATAGCGCGGCCAGCGATGCGGGCGTTAGCGAAGCCATGGACGGGGTGAAAAGCGCCGTTGGAGGGGTGAAAAAAGCCACCAGCTTTAATCCGCTGGACTTTAATAAAGACCTGAAAACCATGACCAAGGATGCCATCAGCAAAAATACCATGCTGGATGATGATGCCAAAGCGGCGCGGCTGGCCAAGATCGAAGCCGATGCTGACGAGGACCCCGGCGCGCGCGCCGAGGAGCCGGCAGCGGCCAAACCCCCGGCCACTAAGCCCGCAGCCGCCAAGCCAGCCGCGAAAAAGCCCGCGACAAAAACCGCTGCGAAAAAGCCAGCCGCCAAAAAACCGGCAGCCAAGGCACCGGCCAAAAAGCCGGCCGCCAAAAAACCTGCGGCAAAGAAAGCGGCGCCGAAAAAGGCCCCCGCCAAAGCCGCCGCGAAAAAGCCAGCCGCGAAATCAACCGCGAAAAAGCCCGCCAAGAAAGAAGCATAAAAGATGAGCGAAAGTGAAGTGGAAAGCAGTGCCGCGCCGCTGATCGAGCATTTGGCAGAGCTGAGAAACCGGCTGATCCGCTCGGTGCTGGCCTTTGTGGTTGGCATGATGATCAGCTACGGTTTTTCGCAAATGATTTTCGACTTTCTGGCCAGCCCGATTTGCTCGGCCCTGATCGAGGCCACGGGCGAATGTGGTCTGATCTATACCGGCCTGCAAAAAGGCTTCACCACCGCGCTTCGCATTTCGATGTTTGGCGGCTTTATTCTTGCCTTCCCCGTAATCGGCTGGCAGATGTGGAAATTCGTGGCCCCCGGTCTTTATGCCAAGGAAAAAGGCGCGTTTTTGCCGTTTCTTCTGGCCTCGCCGGTGCTGTTTTTGATCGGCGCTTCCTTTGCTTTTTACGTGGTTTTGCCGCTGGCATTTGATTTCTTTCTCGGCTATCAAAATCTAGGTCCGGACGGCGCGGAAGCCATGGACGGGCCTGCGGCTGTCGGCATTACCTTTTTAGGCACGATTGACGAATATCTCGGCCTGACCATGAAATTTATCATGGCTTTTGGCCTGACCTTCCAGCTCCCCGTGCTGATGACCCTGCTGGCCAAGGCCGGATTGGTGACCGCCAAGGCGCTGACCACCACCCGCAAATATGCCGTGGTTAGCATCCTTGGCTTGGCCGCGATTATTACCCCGCCGGATGTGATCACCCAGATCATCATGTTTTCGGTAATTTACGGGCTATACGAGCTTTCCATCGTGCTGGTTAAAATGGTTGATAAAAAGCGCGAGGCGCAATTGCGGGCCGAAGGCTATTATGACGATGAGGACGAAGACGAGGCCGAAGCGAGTGCCGAGGCCAAGCCTAAAACCGAAGCCAAGCCAATGCCGGCCGCCCCGATTGTCGAAATTGTGGAAGATGACGAGAATTTCGACGAGGATGATTTCGAGGCGGATGCCTTTGACGACGAAAACAAGCCAACATGAGCAAAAAGGCGCTAAAGCGGATTGCTGAAGCGCTGGAGCGGATCAGCCCGTCCGCGCCAAAGGCTCCCGATTTTGCAGCCGCCGACGCCTTTGTCTGGGAGACCGAACCCGACGCCTTGCGCGCGGTGTCGCGGGTTAGCGGCGTTGCGCTGGATCAGCTGGTCGGGATTTCCCGCAGCCGCGATACGCTTTTGGCAAATACCCAACGCTTTGCGGCGGGGCTGGCGGCGAATAACGCCTTGCTCTGGGGCGCGCGCGGCATGGGGAAAAGCTCGCTGGTAAAGGCGGTTCATACGAGCGTCGATGGGCTAAAGCTCGTTGAAATCCAGCGCGAAGATATCCCGAGCATTGGCCGCTTGATGGGGCATTTGCGCGACCGCGATGAGCGGTTTTTGCTGTTTTGCGATGATCTTTCCTTTGACCATGATGACACCCATTACAAGTCGCTCAAGGCTATTCTGGATGGCGGCATTGAGGGGCGGCCTGAAAATGTGCTGTTTTATGCCACCTCGAATCGGCGGCATTTGATGCCACGCGATATGATTGATAATGAGCAGCAATCGGGGATAAACCCTTCCGAAGCGGTGGAGGAAAAGGTCTCGCTCTCGGATCGTTTTGGCCTCTGGCTCGGCTTTCATCCCTGCACCCAGGATGAATATCTGCAAATGATTACAGGCTATTGTGCGGCGTTTGATCTGGAAATTTCGCCCGAGGCTCTAAAAGCCGAAGCGATTGAATGGCAGCAAACCCGGGGCGGAAGATCGGGCCGCGTGGCGTGGCAGTTCGTTACGGATTTAGCGGGCAGAATGGGCCGCAAGCTGGGCTAGGGCGTAGACCCATAAACCCCATGCTGCCAGTGGGCCGCATTTTCTTTTCGCACTGCCGTTCATATGCTGTTTTATAATATAAAACAACGCCTTACGAATAGGTCGGTTGAAAATGCTTCCCCACCCTTCGGGCGAGGTTCCGGCTTCATATCAGGCGCTTTGAACGCTTGAAAAGGGAATGACCCTTATCGGCGCGCCCCAAACCCCTGATATTTTGCCACAAGCCCCGCTGGCAACACGCGATTTATGGGTCCACGCCCTAGGGCTATTTATGGCCATGGCTGCACAGCGCGTGATTGGACAGGCTCTCGATTACATAGCAATTTTTGATCTTGTCC
>WFUK01000169.1 GCA_015485015.1 Paracoccaceae bacterium
CGGTGAGCGACATCGCGACCTCGACCTCGTTTTCCTCGGAAATCTCGATTGTATAAATCAAGCCAAGGTCGTAAATGTTCACAGGGATTTCGGGGTCATGCACCGAGCGACACGCTTCTACCAGCGCTTCATAAAGCGGATGATCGGTGGAGGAGGGCTTGATCAAAGGGGTGCCTTCCATCAAGGGTTCTGTTTGAGCGTTCATGATATGCCTCTTGGAATTCCTGATAAAACATATAGGAAATAGCAAACGCTACGTCTAGGGGTAAAGATGACAAAAATGTTCGGGTATAAGGTCGCAGCCACGGATGGCATGGCGCGCAGGGGTGTGGTGAAGACGACGCGCGGTGATATTCAGACGCCGGCGTTTATGCCGGTTGGCACAGCGGCGACCGTAAAAGGCATGCTGCCCGAGAGCGTTGCGGCCACAGGCGCCGATATATTGCTGGGCAATACCTATCACCTGATGCTGCGCCCCGGGGCAGAGCGCATGGCACGGCTTGGCGGTTTGCATAAATTTATGAATTGGCAGGGACCGATCCTGACGGATTCCGGCGGTTTTCAGGTGATGAGCCTTTCCGGTTTGCGCAAGCTGACTGAGGAGGGTGTGAAGTTCAAGAGCCATGTGGACGGCTCGGAGCATTACCTTTCCCCCGAAACCAGCATGGAAATTCAGGCTCTGCTCGGGTCTGACATTGTGATGTGCTTTGACGAGTGCCCGGCGCTTCCGGCAGATGAGGCGCGGGTGGCGGAAAGTATGCGGATGTCAATGAGATGGGCGGCGCGCTCAAAGGAGGCGTTTGGCAATCGGCCCGGCCATGCGCTGTTTGGCATCCAGCAAGGCGGGGTGACGGAAGGCTTGCGCTTTGAGAGTGCCGAGGCGCTGAAGGGTATTGGTTTTGACGGCTACGCCATTGGCGGGCTGGCCGTGGGCGAGGGGCAAGAGGCGATGTTTGGTGTGCTGGATTATGCGCCGCAAATGCTGCCGGAGGACAAGCCGCGCTACCTGATGGGGGTCGGTAAGCCTGATGATATCGTTGGGGCCGTGCAGCGCGGGGTCGATATGTTTGATTGCGTTTTGCCCAGCCGCTCGGGGCGCAACGGGCAGGCGCTGACAAGGATGGGGGCGGTGAATATCAAAAATGCCCGCCACCGCGATGATCCCCGCCCGCTGGACCTGGAATGCACATGCCCCGCCTGCACCGGCTATTCCCGCGCCTATCTGCACCATGTGTTCAAGGCCAACGAGATTATTTCCTCGATGCTGATGACATGGCATAACCTGCATTATTATCAGGAGTTGATGGCCGGTTTGCGCGGGGCGATCGAACAGGGTAACCTAAGCGCCTTTGTTGCCAGCTTTCATGCCCGGCGCGAAAAAGGGGATTTGGAAGCGTTGTGATGCAGGAGCAGGAAATCAAGGTTAAATCGGATGAGATTTTCCTTTATGGCAGCCTGACCACCCCTGATACGCCCGGTCCGCACCCTTTGGTGATCTGCATCCATGGCAGCGGCCCGCTGGACCGGAATGAAAATACACGGTTCATGGAGCTGAACATATTCAATACCCTGGCGGAGCGGTTGGCCGATGCCGGCGTGGCTTGCTTTCGTTATGACAAACGCGGCATTGCCAAAAGTGGCGGGCATTACCTTTCGGCAGGGCATCATGATTTGGTAGCGGATGCGCTGGCGGCTGCCCGGCATTTCGAGGGTGACCCGCAGGTGGAAAAGCTGATTTTGCTGGGCCATTCCGAAGGCACGATCATCGCCCCGCAGGTGGCGCAATCCTGCAAGATCGACGGGGTCATCATGCTTGCCCCTTTTGTCACCCCGCTGGAGGCGTTGTTGGCGCTGCAAGGGGCCGAAATGCAGCGGCATATTGATAGCAACAAGGGGTTGGCCGCGTGGTTCGTTCGGCAATATACGCGTTTGTCGGGCGGGGTGGTGGCGATCAATAACCGGCTGATCGCCCATGTGCGCCGGACCTCCAAGCCGGTAATTTGGCGAGGGGGAAAGCGGGTGTCGGCGCGCTGGATCAGGGAATTGCTGGAGATCCATCCGGCGGAGACATTTTCAAAGCTTCAATGCCCGACCCTTGTTTTGGTTGCGGGCGCAGATGTGCAATGCCCGCCCGCCGATGGCGCGGAAATTGCAACGCTTATCGGGGAGAATGCGACCCATGTTCTGATCCCAGATCTTTCACATATGCTGCGAATCGAGGGGGATAAACACGGTTTTTCCGGTTATGCCGAGCAGCTAAAGCAGCCCATGGAGCCGGAGGTTGTGCAAGCTGTTATGGTGTGGATTCAAGATATGTCCGAGCCACAGCCGAGCTGAACACGCGGTATTGCCTGCGATTACGGTGATGCCCGTGCTATCATAAGCACAACGGGTCCGAATTTCCGCAACCACCTCTGGCTGTGGGGGGGCGTTCGGCTCACCAAATTGGCAGGGGGTAGGCGGATTGATCGCATAGCATCCAGCATTGCCGAATGCGCGCTGGATATTTGCAACGGCCCCGTTTGGCAACCGTATTGCGCTTATCATGCGGTGGCGCGGATCGGCGTGTCAAAAAGCGAAAACGGGGCGATGTTGAGGGAATACCACGTTTCCAACCCCTTGGGTTTCCGGTTCAAAATCCTGCCATCCCCCATTTTTCCGAGGTGAAATGAAAGCGTGGCGCGGGTGAGGCCTGTGCGGGTTCTAAGGCGATGATAGGGCATGCCTTCTTGCCCTGCATCGCGCAAAACCTGAAAGATCATCTGTCGCCTTGGATGGGCGAGGGCATTGAATAGCGCTGCCAGCGTAACTTGCTTATCTGTTGGTTTCATTGGGTAAATCCTAAGGTCATCATGTTTATAGTCCTAGGATAGTATACAAGCGTTAAGATAGTGTTATCGTGAATTTACGGGGTCGAAAAAAGGTGAATTCAGCGCCGGATAAGGGTCCCTATGAGTTCAGGCTTTCGATAAATGCGACCCGAAGAGTCTGCAAGGTAGGCTGGCAGGCGACCCCACCAAAAAAGGCATCTAGCGCATCCTCAAATACCGGATCACAGGGTTTGGCGCGGGAAAAAAGCGACATGGAGGATTGGAATTTCAGATCATCGGGATGGCCAAACAGGGCAGCTGCGCTCTTGGCCGAATGGGCCAGCGCCGCTTTGCTGCACTCGATAAGGCGCGGCCCAAGCACCGGATGGGAGAGGTAGGCTTGCGCCTCGGCTTTGCCCGAAATCCCGTAAAAGGCCGAGGTTTGGCTTACGCCAAGCCCTTCGATTTGCGGGAAGATATATCACATCCAGTGGCTTTCCTTGCGACCGGCCTTCAGCTCGGCCAGCACGGTTTTATATACCGCGTTTTGCGCGATGATGAAGCGGTTAAAATCGTATTCAATATCCATTTGCCCAGCCTAGCAGGGCCTGACCCATGGCGCGATGCGACTAAAAGCTACCGATCTTGCAAAAGCAGGAGGATTCTACCACGGTATCGTCAGGCTTATAACAAAATCGCCGGATCAGAATAATTGTCCATATTATCCCCCTGTTTATCGCTTTGGGCGATTAAGACATGCAGGCTTGGTGCGTGCAAGCTGGTGATATTGCGGTAGGGGATGATGATTGGGCTTGAATTCCGCTGGCGCAATCGCCATTTTCAGGACAAGGACCGGAAGGCGCAGCCGCTGCCGATAATCGGGGCAAAGCGCCTTGCCAAATTGAGGAATATACATGACCGAGCTTAAAACCGTCACCCTGCCTGTATTGCCGCTGCGCGATATTGTGGTGTTTCCCCATATGATCGTGCCGCTTTTTGTGGGCCGCGATAAATCTGTGCGCGCGCTGGAAGAGGTGATGGAGGAAAACAAGGAAATCCTGCTTTCCAGCCAGATGGACCCTTCCGAAGACGAACCAACGGAGGAGAGCATTCACCGCA